>JAXHUV010000045.1:0-10711 GCA_034189445.1 Pseudomonadota bacterium | reverse complement strand
CAGGCTGCTAGACCATCACGGGGACCAGCCACAGGTCCACTGCCCACAGGCCGATCAACGCCATGACGCCGGCGAGCACGTCATCCAACATAATCCCCAGCCCGCCTGGCAGGTGCTGGTCCAGCCAACTGATGGGCCAGGGTTTGGCAATGTCAAACAGGCGGAACAGGGCGAAGGCGCCCAGAACCCCGTAGATATTGTCGGGGAAGAGACCAAGGGCAATCCACATACCGACGAATTCGTCCCAGACAATGCCACCATGGTCGTGCACCTTTAGGTCGCGGGCTGTCTTTCCGCACAGCCAGATACCCAGGATAAAGGCAACCAGGACCACCAGCCAATAGGCCACGGGCGGTAACCAGGCAAAAGCGTACCAGAGCGGGATGGCCGCCAGACTTCCCCAGGTACCAGGGGCCCTCGCCGTTGCGCCGCTACCAAAGCCAAAAGCGAGCAGATGCACGGGGTTCCGCAGAAATCCCGGCGGCAGTATGACTACCGGCGTATCCGACTCCGGGGTCTGGCCTTCCTGGTTCATGATTCACTCCTGAAATGATCAAAGCCCGCGGCCACGGCTTCGAGACTGCAATCGACACCGTCGAGATACAGGCCCGGCTCAGCTTCAACATGGCCAATCACGGTAAGTTGGCTCTTCAGTGACTCCGGGGCACGCTTCCAGCTTTCCTGGGAGAAACACAGACAAAGTTCGTAATCGTCTCCTGAACGTAATGCGTAGTCCACGGCCTTGTCGCCCTTAAGCCGGGAAAGAGCGGGCGCAAGAGGCAGTCGGTCGCTCTTGATGCGGGCACCGACCCTTGAGGCGGCAAGAATATGACCGAGATCAGCCAGCAAACCATCAGAGATATCAATCGCGGCGCTGGCATACTGACGAACAGCTCTTGCCAGATCCAGCCTGGGCCAGGGCCGGTGGTAATGCTCCAGCACGGCGAGCATGTCAACGGAGGGCGCAGGTTCAGCGAGATAGTCGAGGGCAGCGCCGGCGTTGCCGAGAGTTCCCGACACGGCAATCAGGTCGCCGGGACGGGCACCGGAGCGACGAACACCGCTCCCCTGCTCGACAGTACCATGCACCTGCAGACTCAGAGTGAGCGGTCCGGAGGTGGTATCCCCGCCGGCCAATTCGAGACCGAACGCCTCGCTGGCGCTTCTCAGCCCCTTCGAGAAGTCCTCAAGCCATGGCTCATCCACAGCGGGCAGTGTCAGCGCAAGGGTAAAACATTCCGGGTCGGCGCCCATGGCGGCAAGATCACTGGCGGCTGCAGCGAGCGCACGCCAAGCCAGGTAATCGGGCTGATAGTTCCGGGGAAAATGGATACCCTCCACCTGGGTATCCACGGAAAAAACAAGATCCCGGCCAGCGGGAATCCGCTGAATCGCACAGTCATCCCCGGGCCCCAGGATCAGGGATCGGGATTCCTGCCGCCCGGCAAGCGGCAGAAAGTAACGCCGAATCAGCTCGAACTCGCCCATCAGCTAGCGGGAACGGGAACGGGAGCGGGTCTCGGCGAGCCGGAGGCGGCCACTCAGCTTGTCGAGGACACTGTTGACGAATTTGTGGCCCTCAGTACCGCCGAAGCGCTTGGCCATTTCGATGGCTTCGTTGATAACCACCTTATAGGGCACGTCAAGTCGATGCTTCAGTTCATAGGTCCCGAGCCGGACAATAGCCAACTCCACCGGGTCCACCTCGCTGATCGGCCGGTCCAGAAACGGCTCAATCAGCTTGTCCAGTTCGCCCTGCTCGCGATGCACACCACGGAGCAAATCCCTGAAATACAGTTGGTCAACCTTGCTCATGTCATTGTCGACCATGAATTCGGCTTCAATGTCGGAAATCGCGGTCTTGCTGAAATGGCGCTGATAGAGCCCCTGCATGGCCAGAGCTCTGGCACGGCGCCGATCACCAGCTTTCGGTTGACCGGACGGCGCCGGCTGCGGCGGTGTAACTTCAGTTTCGCTCATTACTCACCCAGCTTCTTGAACAGGCTGACCATTTCAAGGGCCGTAATCGCCGCTTCAGCGCCTTTGTTACCGGCCTTGGTGCCCGAACGCTCGATCGCCTGTTCGATGGAGTCTACCGTCAGCACGCCGAAAGTTACCGGTATATCGGTATCCAGGCTGACGGCACCGAGGCCACTGGACGCTTCGCCGGCAACATACTCGAAATGGGGCGTGCCGCCACGAATCACGGCACCCAGGGCGATAATGGCGTCGTATTCACCGGTTTCGGCAACCCGCTTGACCGCCAGCGGCATCTCGTAGGCGCCAGGCACCCGTACGATGGTGACATCGTCATCGGAAATCCCGTGGCGGCGCAGAGTATCCAGTGCGCCCTCAACCAGGCTTTCCACAACAAAACCGTTAAAACGACCGACAACGAGTGCATAGCGCCCGGAGCACTCGGTAAAATCTCCTTCAATTACTCTGATATCCGCCATTGATGGCTCCTTCACAGGTCTCGGCAACAGGGCCGGGACCGGGTTTATCATTCAGGGGTATAAGGGACGTATTCAACAACTTCCAGATCGAAACCGGAAATGGCCGAGAATTTGACCGGCGGGCTCAGCAGGCGCATCTTGCCGACACCGATATCCCGGAGAATCTGGGAACCGGTGCCGACCGTGAAATACACGCCGGAGCTGCCCTTGCCAGCCGAGCTTTTACCCTCGGCAAAGAATTCCTGGATACGGTCTCCCAGGTTGTAGCTGTCCTCGGCACTGTTCAGCAGGACAACCACACCCTTGCCTTCCTCCGCCACTTTTTCCAAAGCATGATGCAAAGGCCAGCTGCGGGAATCCTTGCGGCGGGCACCCAGAAGGTCTCGAAGGGTATCGGTGATGTGGACCCGTACAAAGGCCGGTTCGTCGGGAGCAATATCCCCCATCACCATGGCCAGATGAGTGGTGCCCTGGATGTTGTCGCGATAGGTCCGAAGGTTGAACACGCCGTACTCGGTGTCCAGGTCATTCTCTTCCACACACTCAACGGTACGCTCATTCATGGTGCGGTAATGAATCAGGTCGGCAATGGTGCCGATCTTGAGACTGTGTTCTTCGGCAAACCGCTCCAGGTCTTCCCGACGGGCCATTGAGCCATCGTCATTCATGATCTCGCAGATCACACCCGCCGGCTCGCAACCAGCCAGCCCCGCAAGATCACAGGAGGCTTCCGTGTGCCCCGCACGGCTCAATACACCACCCGGATCAGACATCAACGGGAAGATGTGGCCGGGCTGGACCAGATCACTGGCCTTGGCATTGCGGGCCACCGCCGCCTGAACGGTCCGGGCACGGTCCGCGGCCGAGATGCCGGTCGTCACGCCCACAGCGGCCTCAATGGAGAGGGTAAACTTGGTTCCGAAGCCGGAGGCGTTCTGCTGAACCATCAGCGGCAAACCCAGTTGCTCACAGCGGTGCCGGGTCATGGGCATGCAGATCAGGCCGCGGCCGAACCTGGCCATGAAGTTAATGGCTTCCGGCGTACAATGCTCGGCCGCCATCACCAGATCGCCCTCATTCTCGCGATCCTCATCATCCATCAGGATGACCATCTTGCCCTGACGGATGTCTTCGATAATGTCTTCAATGCTGTTCAGTGCCATGTGGTTTTACACCTTTTCGGCATTCCGGCGTTCCGGCGGTTGTCAGCTTCCGGAACACCCTGAGTTTATGGATTACCGGCGAACGAGAATCAGGCGTTGATCCTCCCCCACCAGGCGTCGGTCCAGCACCTTCCACTGTACTTTATCCGCCATGGTGTCCACCGCCAGGTGTGCGGTCGGACGCCCCGTGCTGCCGAGGAAAACCGGCGCCTGATAGAGCCAGAGTTCATCCACCAGTTTTTCGCTGATGAAGGTGCCGGCCAGAGTGGGACCTGCCTCAACCAGAAGCTCGTTGATCCCGAGCTCCCCCAGCGAGTCCAGCAGTTCGGTCAGATCGATGCCGTTATCCTTCCAGGCAACGCCGCTAAGGCTGATGCCCAGTGCCGCCAAATCCTGGGCCGGCGCTGTCGCCAGGGTTGATGACGCACAAAACACCTGTACATTGCCGCCCTGCAGGATCTTCGCCGTAGCGGGTGTGCGTACATCCCGGTCGGCAATCACCCGCAGCGGCTGCCTGGACGGCTCCGTCGCGTCGCCGATATCCCCCAGCTCCTCACGACGGACCGTCAATGACGGGTCGTCGGCGAGCACTGTTCCGACACCGGTCAGAATAGCATCACTGATCGCCCTGAGACGCTGGACATCCCAGCGGGCCTCAGCGCCGGTTATCCACTGGCTCTCGCCAGAGGCCATGGCGGTGCGGCCATCAAGGCTTGCCGCTATTTTAAGCCGCACCCAGGGCCGACCGGTGTTCATCCGTTTCATGAAACCCGGATTCAGACGGACAGCCTCTTCCGCCAGCAAGCCTTCGGTAACCCGGACGCCCGCCTCCCTCAGCATATCAAGCCCGCGGCCGGACACCGAGGGATTGGGATCCTTGGTCGCGGCATACACCTGCGCGATACCCGCCTCGATCAGCGCCCTGGCACAGGGTGGAGTGCGGCCGAAATGGCTGCAGGGCTCGAGAGTTACATAGGCGGTGGCACCCCGGGCATCCGGGCCGGCCTGACTCAGGGCACGAATCTCGGCGTGGGCTTCGCCGGCACGTTCATGCCAGCCTTCTCCAAGCACCAGGTCGCCACGAGCAATAACACAGCCAACCCGGGGATTCGGGTGGGTAGAGTACCGACCGCGCCAGGCAAGCTGGACAGCCCGCGCCATCATGGCCCTGTCGCGATTTTCGATCATGCCTTTCCTTTCGTGGCGTGGTTATCCGCCAGCGCTTTGGCGACGTCAACAGCCGCCTCACCGTTGCCTGCCGACAGCCTCTCGATCTCTTCCTTGAACTCGTTGACATCCTGGAAGCTGCGATACACTGAAGCGAAACGGACATAGGCGACCTTGTCCAACTGGCGCAATTCAGTCATTACCTCTTCACCCAGCTGCATGGATTTGACTTCCCGCTCGCCGGTGGCCCGCAGACGGTATTTGATCCGGTTCAGGGCCGCATCAATCCGCTCGATGCTGACCGGCCGCTTTTCCAGCGCTTTCATCAACCCCGCACGCAGTTTTTCCTCATCAAAAGGTTGTCGGGTGCCGTCCTGCTTGACCACGCGAGGCATGACCAGCTCGGCGGTTTCAAAGGTTGTGAAGCGCTCGTGGCAGGACAGGCACTCCCTGCGGCGGCGCACCTGATCCCCCTCGGCCACCAGCCGGGAGTCGATCACCTTGGTATCTGCTTCACCACAGAAGGGACAATGCATAATCGGGAACTCCGGAGAGGAGCCGGACCGGCAATCGATTTACCGGCCCGGCAGGGTCTTGCCTGAAGTTTAGCCGTAGACCGGGAAGCGGGCGCACAGGGCTTCGACCTGCTCGCGCACCCGGGCATTGACAGCCTCGTCTTCGAGGTTATCAAGGATGTCACACATCCAGCCGGCCAGTTCGCGGCACTCGGACTCGCCGAAACCACGGGTAGTGACGGCCGGGGTACCGATCCGCAGACCCGATGTAACAAACGGAGAGCGCGGATCGTTCGGGACCGCGTTCTTGTTCACGGTAATGTGCGCCCGGCCCAGCGCCGCATCGGCGTCTTTACCGGTGATGTCCTGCTTGATCAGGCTGACCAGGAACAAGTGGTTCTTGGTACCGCCGGAGACCACGTCGTAGCCGCGCTCGATGAACACGTTTGCCATGGCGGCGGCGTTCTTGACCACCTGCTGCTGGTAGGTCTTGAACTCATCGCTCATGGCTTCCTTGAAGCACACGGCCTTGGCGGCAATCACGTGCATCAACGGGCCACCCTGACCGCCCGGGAACACCGCGGAGTTCAGCTTCTTCTGCAGATCGGCGTCGTCACAGGCCAGGATCAGGCCGCCACGGGGGCCACGCAGGGTCTTGTGGGTGGTGGTTGCAATCACGTGAGCGTGGGGGATCGGATCCGGGTAGACGTCGGCGGCAACGAGGCCAGCCACATGAGCCATATCCACAAACAGGTAGGCACCAACCTTGTCGGCGATCTCGCGGAAACGGGCAAAATCCAGCTCCTGGGAATAAGCGGAGAAGCCGGCAATGATCATCTTCGGCTTGTGCTCAACCGCCAGGGCTTCCACGTCGTCGTAATCGATCAGGCCGGTTTCCGGGTTCAGGCCGTACTGCACGGCGTGATAGATCTTGCCGGAAAAGTTCACGCTGGCACCGTGGGTCAGGTGGCCACCGTGGGCCAGGCTCATGCCGAGCACGGTATCGCCGGGTTTGAGCAGTGCCATGAACACGGCGGCGTTGGCCTGGGAGCCGGAATGCGGCTGCACGTTGGCGTAGGCGGCACCGAACAGCTCTTTGGCGCGGTCAATCGCCAGCTGTTCGGCAATATCCACAAACTCGCAGCCGCCATAGTAGCGCTTGCCCGGATAGCCTTCCGCGTACTTGTTGGTCAGCACGCTGCCCTGGGCTTCCATCACCCGGGGGCTGGTATAGTTCTCGGACGCGATCAGCTCGATGTGAGCCTCCTGACGCTTCTCTTCCGCCTGCATGGCGCTCCAGAGTTCGTCGTCAAAGCCGGCGATTTTCATTTCACGATTAAACATGGATGCGCTGCCCCTGTGTGCTTGACTGGCCCGGAGAGCTTTGGCGATCTCCGCCGGCTCCCTGAAAAATTGGCCCGCTATTCTATCTTACAAACGGGAGAAAAATCATCTTTTATGCCGTCCGCAGATACCGGCATGCGGCCAACTCCGGTTTCTGCTCAATTGCTATCACTGGTGGGTTTCGATACCTTACCGGATCAATAGCACTGGCTTCGATCGAGGGCGGCGGGGCTGGCCTTCCGGGATCGTCAAAATCAGGGATGATTTTGCCGAGCGTACATGGACGTATTCACAGCGTATCCCGGAAGGCCAGCCCCGCCGCCCGAACCATCAGATTGCGAATTCACGAACCTGTTTTACCAAGAGGTTTACGCCAACATGGCCCAATACATTTACACCATGAACCGCGTGGGCAAGGTGGTGCCGCCCAAGCGCGAGATTCTGAAAGACATCTCACTGAGCTTCTTCCCCGGCGCCAAGATCGGCGTTCTGGGCCTTAATGGTGCCGGTAAATCCACCCTGCTCCGTATTATGGCCGGAGTGGACCAGGATTACACTGGTGAAGCCCGCCCACAACCGGGCATCAACGTCGGCTACCTGCCCCAGGAGCCGGAGCTGGACGAGGAAAAAACCGTCAAGGAGATCGTCGACGAGGCGGTCTCCGGCGTCCACGACGCCCTGGCGGAACTGGATAATGTCTACGCAGCCTACGCCGAACCGGATGCCGATTTTGACGCCCTGGCCAAGAAACAGGGCGAACTGGAGGCTTATATCCAGGCCACTGACGGCCACGACATCGAACGCAAGATGGAGATCGCCGCCGACGCATTACGCCTCCCGCCCTGGGACCAGCAGGTAAAAGTCCTGTCGGGTGGTGAACGTCGCCGGGCTGCCTTGTGCCGCCTGCTGCTCTCCGGCCCGGACATGCTGTTACTGGACGAACCCACCAACCATCTGGATGCCGAATCCGTGGCTTGGCTGGAGCGCTTCCTGCACGACTACGAAGGCACCGTCGTGGCCATCACCCATGACCGCTACTTCCTCGACAACGTCGCCGGCTGGATTCTGGAGCTGGACCGTGGCCATGGTATTCCATTTGAAGGCAACTACAGCCAGTGGCTGGAGAACAAGGAAAAACGCCTGGAGATGGAGTCCAAACAGGAAGCTTCTCACCAGAAAGCCATCAAGGAAGAACTGGAGTGGGTCCGCAGCAACGCCAAGGGCCGCCAGTCCAAGAGCAAGGCCCGCCTGGCCCGCTTTGAGGAGATGAGCTCCCAGGAATTCCAGAAGCGTAACGAAACCAACGAGCTGTACATTCCACCCGGACCTCGCCTGGGCAACAAGGTGATCGAGGTGGACGGCATCAGCAAGTCCTTCGGGGATCGCCTGCTTTATGAGGACGTTTCCTTCAGCGTACCGCCCGGTGCCATCGTGGGCATTATCGGCGGTAACGGGGCGGGTAAATCCACCCTGTTCAAGATGATCGCGGGTTTTGACAAGCCGGACTCCGGTGACATCACCGTGGGTGAAACCGTGGAACTGGCCTATGTGGACCAGATGCGCGACCTGGATGGCAGCAAAACCGTCTGGGAAGAGCTCTCCGATGGCAACGATATTATCAAGGTGGGCAACTACGAGACGCCATCCCGGGCCTACGTTGGCCGCTTCAATTTCAAGGGCAGCGACCAGCAGAAGCGGGTTGGCGATCTGTCCGGCGGTGAGCGCAACCGCCTGCATCTGGCCAAGCTATTGAAGCAGGGTGGCAACCTGCTGCTGCTGGATGAGCCAACCAACGACCTGGACGTGGAAACCCTCCGGGCGCTGGAAGAAGCCCTGTTGAACTTCCCGGGCTCCGCCCTGGTGATCTCACACGATCGCTGGTTCCTGGACCGGGTGGCCAGCCATATCCTGGCGTTCGAGGATGATGGCGAGGTGGTGTATTTCGAGGGCAACTTCACGGAGTACGACGAGGACTTCAAGAAGCGTAAAGGCGATTCAGCCATGCAGCCCAAGCGTATGAAGTACAAAAAGCTGGCCTGAGGGTCGGCCTGAAAGCGGGGTCAGAAGAAAGCTTTCTTCTGACCCCGGGGCTTGGATCTTACTCTGAAGGCCGGACTGAAAATATGAAAATGGGGCCAGATGAAGGCTTTCATCTGACCCCGTCTTTATCGCCCCTCCTCTCTTCCAGGAAGTTGCCATGGCAAAAGCCAAAACCGCCTACGTCTGCACCGAATGCGGTGCCGACTATTCCAAGTGGCAGGGCCAATGCACGGCGTGCCAGGCCTGGAATACCATCAGCGAAGTCCGTGGCGTGAGCAGCAGTGCCAAGGGCGCCCGCGGGGCCCGCTTCGAGGGATTTGCAGGTAGCCTGTCGAAAGTCCAGAGCCTCGACGACATCAGCCTGGCCGAGCAGCCCCGCATCAGCTCCGGCATGCAGGAATTTGATCGGGTCCTGGGCGGCGGACTGGTCGAAGGCTCTGCCGTGCTGATGGGCGGCCACCCAGGTGCCGGCAAGAGCACACTCCTGCTGCAGGCCGTCTGCCATCTTGCTGCCAGTGTCCCGGCTCTGTATGTCACCGGTGAGGAATCCCTGCAACAGGTTGCCATGCGCGCCAAACGGTTGGGCCTGCCGACCAGAGACCTGAAAATGCTGTCCGAAACCAGTGTCGAACGGGTCATGCAGGTGGCCGAGGCGGAAAAACCCCGAATCCTGGTGGTCGACAGTATCCAGGTGATGCACGTGGCGGATAGCGAATCCGCGCCCGGCAGCGTCTCCCAGGTCCGCGAAAGCGCCGCCTACCTGACCCGTTTCGCCAAACAGACCGGCACCATCCTGTTCCTGGTCGGCCACGTCACCAAAGACGGCAGTCTGGCCGGCCCGAAGGTCCTGGAACACATGATCGATTGCTCGATTCTGCTGGAAGGCTCCAGCGACAGCCGTTATCGCACCCTGCGGGGCATCAAGAACCGTTTCGGCGCGGTGAACGAGCTGGGCGTGTTCGCCATGCTGGAACAGGGTCTAAAGGAAGTAAAGAACCCCAGCGCGATCTTCCTGAACCGCGGCGAAGACGCGGCCCCCGGGAGCGTGGTGATGGTGGTCTGGGAAGGTACCCGCCCCATGCTGGTGGAGATCCAGGCCCTGGTGGATATGGCTCAGGGCGGCTACCCCAGACGGGTGGCGGTTGGTCTTGATCAGAACCGGCTGGCCATGCTGCTGGCTGTACTGCACCGCCATGGCGGCCTGCATGTGTCCGACCAGGATGTGTTCGTGAACGTGGTTGGCGGCGTGAAGGTGAACGAAACCAGCGCCGACCTGGCCCTGTTGGCCGCTGTTGTATCCTCCTTCCGCGACCGCGCCCTGCCCCAGGATCTGGTGATCTTCGGCGAAGTCGGCCTCTCCGGCGAAATCCGCCCGGTACCCAGCGGCCAGGAACGCATCTACGAAGCCGCCAAACACGGCTTCACCCGCGCCCTCGTCCCCAAGGCCAACGTTCCCCGCAAGCCAGTGGAGGGCATGAAGGTGATTCCGGTAACCAAGCTGTCCGAAGCCCTGGATGCCCTGCAAGACCTCTGACTTGTAGCCTGCGTGCTTTGGGGGCTGGAGCGGTTGCGGGGCTGGTTTTCAGGACACGCCCGTAAACCCATCCCTGGGGGGCTCGGCTGCAGCCATCCCTGGCTGCAGACGGTCCTGAAAACCAGCCCCGCAACCACTCCGAGCTAGCAACGGAGGTATATCCTCACGGAAAATTAAGGCATTTATTGGTCTATCAGGTGCGCAAACTCACGATCAAGCAGCGCCTGGTCGCCAAGGTTCAACTCCACCAACCGCTTCAGATGACTGGCACTTTCCAGATCAATGTACTCACATTTAAACCCGAGTCGGGTTTCTTCCACATGACGCAATGAAACCGCCATCACAATGCCGGTTTCGTGATCATTCAGGTGAACAATCAACTCACAGGGCTCCCCCAGCGGCATGGTCCAGTTCCCGGGCCGGCTGAGCAGCACGCCCTTGAGGGAAATATCCAGCACCTCCGCGTCCCACACCTCATCCTTCCAGTGCAGC
>JAXHUV010000449.1:0-1134 GCA_034189445.1 Pseudomonadota bacterium | reverse complement strand
CAATGCAGCCTAACGTATACTCGACAATGCAGCCTAACGTATACTTTTCAATGCAGCCTAACGTATACTTACAATGCAGCCTAACGTATACTCGACAATGCAGCCTAACGTATACTTTTCAATGCAGCCTAACGTATACTTACAATGCAGCCTAACATATGGTTGTATTTTCAATGCAACCTTTGAAAACCATTGGGGCTACATTATTTTAGAGACATAAACTTTTATTTCATTTTCTTAACATTAAAAAATTTAATAAAACATTGTAACGTTGATTTAGTCCGTGGCCAAACTAACACAATTGTGCATGTTAGGGTGCCTAACGTATACTTTCATAGTGAAAACAAAAATCAAAGTAACTGCTAAAATTTCCCTTCCAGTGAACAGTATGTGATGTCATTAGTACGATAAAGCGATAATTCGCACAACCACTGCAATTGGACTCCTGCATTCAGGACACTTGTTTGCTGGAGGTGGCATCTGAAAAATCCTCTCTGCGCAGGCACTGCACGCCGAATGACCACAGGGGATGAAAGCTGTAGACAGTCTAGCACCCAAGCAAACTGGACAATTTTGACGTGGCTCCTCCTGGTCATCTGCTTGTGGTGGCTCCTGCTGGTCATCTGCTGGTGGTGGCTCCTGCTGGTCATCTGCTGGTGGTGGCTCCTGCTGGTCATCTGCTGGTGGTGGCTCCTGCTGGTCATCCTGCTGGAGTTCCACATACCGACGAAAGCGCGTAACGCATGCTGCTAGAAACGCAGAAGGTGAGATCACATCGTTTCGTAACCTCGCCTCGAGATCCACCAGACACTGTTCTCTCTGCAGTTGAGCTCGAGGTCTGCGCCGGGCGATGTTCCTGCCGTTCTCCAGAGCTTTCATGTCAGCCAGCTTGCTGCCAATCATGGCGTTTAAATGCTCCAGGAAAACAAAAAGATTGGGATGAGGAGTTTTGAACTTCCGCTTGAGCGCTGCGTGGAAACTCTCCACCGCATTGTTGGACCTTCGAGGCAAACCATGAACGCTCATTCTTTGGGGCCGAATTTTACGAACCCAAAAGCGGTCAATGTATCTTTTGAAAAGTTCCAGTTTCCTGACCAACTCTGGTGTTGCGGCAGGGATGCGAGTGTTGTTCAA
>JAXHUV010000448.1:0-1145 GCA_034189445.1 Pseudomonadota bacterium | reverse complement strand
GTGCATCACCTTAACAGACAGGGGAAGTGCTGTCAACTTGGTTACCACTCCTGAACCCCATTTTTTCTTCTGTGCTCCATGTCTACCCTGTTAAAAATATGTCAGAATTATGCTTGTGGGTCAGTCTCTCTAATGTCATTGATCCGACATGTATGTTGAGAAGGGTGAAATGTATTTGTAGCTGTGACATGTGTACAGGTGATGAACACTGCATTTGTGTGTGCATTTAGTTTAACCTTCACAGGGTGTTGTGTGTCATTTTGGACCCACAGACAAGTAAAATTGAAGATGTGTCCAATATTAGTTGAGCTATTGTTTTGAGATTTTAGCTGTTCACCAATTTTATCATTTTGCACTCTCATGTGAAATTTCGTTTGTTTACATAAAAAAGAACAAATGTGTAATTTGAATTACACAAGCTTTATGTAGTTTTGTATGTAGTTTGTCATTTTTGACCCACACTTTTGATACTGTTATAGTCAACCTTTTTATGACCATAGGTCAAAACCAACCCAATGTGTACAATCGTAAGTCATGACTGTACACATCTGGTCATTGTGGGTCATGTTGGACCCATACTTTATAACGGGCTTAAATACCTCTTTCTGCCATGGTTATGCACGTATAAGAAGTATGGGTCGAAAATGACCAGTGACATACTGACTGTAGTCCAAAGTGGCTTGCTGTGCAGGTTAAGCTTAACAGCAGTCTTAACAGTTCTTTCACATGAATAATAAAGTTGTAAAATTCATTGTTAGTGTTGTTTTGATAAGAGTATGTTTGTATGTGTGTGCGTGTCACTGTGTATGTCACTGAGTATGTGTCACTGTGTGTGTGTGTGGGTGCGCACATGCATGCATGTGTGTGTGCGTAAGTGCATGTTGTGCGCGCATGTGTGTGTGTGTGTGTGTATGTGTGAGGGACACGTTGAGACAATTATATGAATAGTAGTGATAATATGGACCATTTCATAACACATTTAAGGTGTTCATTCAAACTTTGGGGCGCTCATCTGAGCCGAATATAAAAAAGTGATGTGACGACTGTTTGTGAGCAAAGAAACAGACTGCGAAACAAGAAAAGAAATGTGTACTGAAAAAATGAAGAAAATTCTACCTGTTAGGTTGTGTCTTGATTTTGGTGAG
>JAXHUV010000447.1:0-1145 GCA_034189445.1 Pseudomonadota bacterium | reverse complement strand
TCTCGCCAATGGTTCGTGTGAAGTCGCCAAGCTCTTTGATCATGAAGGAGACTTCCGGTCCGGCCGCCGGCGCCGAGGACATGGAGAACGGGTTTTCGTTCATCGTGAAGGGGGAGTGCCCCACATTCAGCCAACTGAATTGCCCGGCTTTGTAATCCAGGCCACGGTGACCGTCGGGTGTCACGGTCACTTCCCATTGCTTGGGCGTCAACCGGACGACGGAACTCACCCTCCAGGGGCGAGCCTTCTGCAGCCAGGGCACCACCAGGTAAACCATCAGCAGTGACCCACCCGCCACGCCCGTCATGACCAGCCACACCCAGGTCATCACAGGCTGCGACCCGTAACGCCCGGCATACACGGTATGGTGCAACAGAAGAACCGCGATCAGAAGCGCGCCGAGCCCGTGCAACAGGCGCCAGGTCTCGTACCGGTAGCCCAGCTGGGTGCGCCCGATGGCCATGACAACAAGGCCTGTAAGAAGCAGCCAAGCGGCAATGCCCGTCGACAGATCGGAAAAATCGGTCGTGAGCGTCAATTGCCGCGTGGGGTCCCATGGGCGCTCACCACCAGTCGGCGTCCCCTGGTAAAGAAACGGGTGCAACACAGCAAAGACCAGTGCCGTGCGAGCCATGATCTGGTGAAACCGCATGGTCACATCCATGCCGACGTCATTTGAAATGGCCTTGAAACGGCCGGACAGGATGAATTCCATGAGGATCATCGAGAAAGCAAGAATGCCGAGGCCAGAGGCCAGTTCCTGGTGGAATTGGCGTGGCGGGCCTCCGACCAAGGCGGACAGGATCAAGGGCAAGGTGACAGCGACGAGGTAAGCAACGATCAAGAAGAGTGGTTTCATCTGCGTAGTCTGTTTCCCTTCCTTTGGTCATGCAATCCAGTCTGCCATAAAGCTCTGCTAAAACCGGTTGGCGGCTATAACCGCCTTGAACAATATGGTTGGGAAAACCGGGAAAATAAATCAACCGGGAAAATAAATCCGGGAAAATAAATCTGTCCCGGGTTTCGGGTTTCGGTTTCCGAGTCCCGGTTTCCCACACAGGCATCGTAGTCTATGTTGTGGGTATGGACGAGCGTTTCCAGGGCAGATTAAAAGTCCCGCCGTCGGAACCCACCTATCCTGCCGA
>JAXHUV010000446.1:0-1154 GCA_034189445.1 Pseudomonadota bacterium | reverse complement strand
AAAAAGAGACCATGCAGAAAAGAAGACTTTCTCAAGATTACAGAACAAAGGAGAAGCTAACTGAAAGAAAAGGCAAATTAGAAAGAAGATCTTCAGAAAGTAAGCGGTTTGTGGAGCGACAGAAAGAAAAAGAAAACGTGATAAAAAGAAGACTTTCTCAAGATTACAGAATGAAGGAGAAGCTAACTGAAAGAAAAGGCAAATTAGAAAGAAGATCTTCAGAAAATAAACGGTCTGTTGAGAGACAAAAGCAAAAAGAGACCATGCAGAAAAGAAGACTTTCTCAAGAGTACAGAATGAAAGAGAAGCTAACTGAAAGAAAAGGAAAGTTGAGGAGGAGAAGCGACTTGGAGTACTGCAGATCTGAAGCAGAGAAATTGAGGCTAGCAAGGAAAAAACGAAGAAATGACCCTTTTGTTAAAAGGATGGAAGCTTTGCATGCAAAGGCTTATATGAGAAACAAACGTCGCACAAACAAGAAAAAGAGATTCCTTGTTCCTGCATTTGATATTTTTTCTGAAACAAAAAAGACATTTCAGTCTTGTATTAATCATGGGCCTTCTTTTGTTTGCACTTGTTGCAATGGGATGTTCTACAAACACTCTGTTTCTCTGGCTCCATCAGCTGTCAGACTGGAACAAAAGGGTATCAAGAGAGCATTGATTGAACGTTGTCTACTTGGTACCAAGAGCTTTCAAGACGCAGAGTGGATCTGCTCAACATGTTTGAGAAACCTCTCAAACAATGTATTGCCGGACTTGGCTGTCACCAACGGACTTAGATTTCCTGCAGTTCCACCACCCCTTCAGGGATTAACAACTCTTGAAGAGCGCTGCATTGCACCAAGAATACCATTCATGCAGCTCAGGGAACTTGGAGTTGATCGTCAATATGGCATTCGGGGAAATGTTGTCAATGTTCCTGTTGATGTCATGGCAACTGTTACATCGTTACCACGTCGTTTTGAAGAAACACAGACAATCGCTTTGAAGCTGCAGCGTCGTATGTGTTACAAGTCTTCGTACCATTTTGAGAATGTAAGACCACGAAAAATCTTTGATGCAGCAAAGTGGTTAATTGAGCACAGTGAAATGTACAAAGAAGACAAAATCACACTGGATCCTACTTGGTACCAAGAAGATTGGCAAGGTAAA
>JAXHUV010000445.1:0-1170 GCA_034189445.1 Pseudomonadota bacterium | reverse complement strand
TAGCTTCGGGAACGTGCATGGTCACTCCTCGCAAAGAATAATGCACCCATGTTATGCGCATATTTGTTGCACATCAAATATGTGCAACGAAAAGCCTTGGCGCAGACACAAAAAGATGCAAGGATTCAGTGGCTTAACGCGAAGCTAAGCCGTCCTGGATCCGTCGCCGCGTCCGGATGGCTTACTGGCGACAGTGGCGCAGGCCACGCACCAAAGTCAGGAACCTGATGAAGCTGGGTGTTCATGTGCAGGCGGCCGTTGTGTGTGGCATCACCAGCAAAGGCCCTTGGCGTAGCTCCAAGACGCCAGGCATTATCCAATGACTATCTGAAAGCAGAGGGACTGGTATCTTTGCGTGATGGATGGATCAAGCTTCACCATTCCCGGTGAAACGCCCTGTGCGGAGCCGTCGGTCCGACGCATCGGTGCAGGGTGTTGTGGGGGCTGGGGGTTAGATGCCCCCGGCTACCCGATTAAATTATTTTTCATAGTGGTAGCGGCAAGAGATAACCGTAAGTTGTTTACCATCCACCGCATAAACTAGCCGGTTGGTATCATCAATGCGTCTGGACCAGAAACCAGCCAAGTTCTCCTTTAAAGGCTCGGGCTTGCCGATACCTTCAAACGGAGATCGCTGAGTATTTCGAATAAGCTTGTTAATACGCTTTAACGTTTTTTTATCCTGGGTCTGCCAGTACAAATAATCTGACCAAGCCTCTCGAGTCCATGAAAGTATCTCAATCATCGGTCAACTCATGCTGTTTTGTTTTCCCGGCCCTGTACTGTTTGATGGATTTTGAAAGATGGGCGGCATTAGCCGGACTCTTTAGCAAATGAACCGTTTCCATGAGACCATTGAACTGGTCCAAGGACATTACGACAGCATCTTCAGAATCCCTCCGGGTAATGACGGTGTAGTCTGCGTCGCTAACCACTTGATCCAGAACGCTTTTTAGCTTATTTCGAGCATCCGAGAAACTGATAACTCTCATAGGAATTCACCTTAATTACACAATAAATCTGCCAAGTATAACCTGTACAATAAATTGTGCAAGTGGTGCGATTTGGTAATTTAACGCCAATATTAAGCGGCGCCCGACCAGGGCGTCCGGCGGACGGCCGCCAGGCCGGTAGCGAACTTGAATGACTTGTGTACGCCCAGCATGGGCA
>JAXHUV010000444.1:0-1173 GCA_034189445.1 Pseudomonadota bacterium | reverse complement strand
GTGCCAGTGACGCCCAGGTGTCCGGTGCCTACGGTATCTACGATCCGGTGGCTGAAGCCGAGGCGGCTCTCGGCGTGAGCCGGGAATTCAGCAATATCTCGGTCATCAGTACCAGCGATGTCAACGAAGTCAAATATCGACGTCTCAATCTGAGTTTGTCGCAGCTTCTTCCGACCGGCGCCCGTGCCTCGGCCTCCTTCACCAACGGGCGCGACGACAGCAACAACAATATCCTTGCAATCGATCCATACTACGACAGCACTCTCAAATTCAGCCTGGTTCAACCCCTGCTGCGCGATCGCGGCCGCACCGTCACGGAACGGGGCATTCTGTTCGCAATCAAGGAACGCCAGATTTCCGTTCAGAATCTGCGGGCGCGGGCATTTGATGTGCTGTCCCGGCTGCGCAACGTTTATCACAATGCACTGCGGCTGCGCCAGAACCTGGAATACCGCCAGGCATCGTTGGATCTGGCACGGGAAATCCTGCGTGACAACAAGGCGCGGCTCGAAAGCGGCGTATTGCCCCCTGTCGAGGTGCTTGAAGCGGAAGTGGGGGTCAAGCAGCGCGAGCGCGATTTGCTCGATGCCCGCAGAGCTTACGATGATGCCCTCGATCAGATCGCGCTTCTGGTACGTTCCGACCGACCGGTCGCCCCGGCGGACCTTGAACTCGAACGACAGCCTGTCCATTTCCGTGAAGAGCAGGGCTTTGCCTCTGCGCTGCGGCAACGCCCGGAAATCATGCAGCAGATGCGGCTCATCGAGCGGCTCGACATCGAGGAGAGATAAAAGACTTTCACTTCAGATTACTCAGATAGCTAGATTAGAATTATCCTAAAGTTAAGCAGGGATGATCAACTTATTGTGGTCATAAAGTAAGGATGATCAACTTATTGTGGTCATAAAGCAGGGATGATCAACTTATTGTGGTCATAAAGTAAGGATGATCAACTTATTGTGGTCATAAAGCAGGGATGATCAACTTATTGTGGTCATAAAGTAGGGATGATCAACTTATTGTGGTCATAAAGTAGGGAGGATTAATGTACCTGGTTATGGTGCACATCATCACAGTCACAGGAGTGCACATGCACGACATCGTCTTCCTCCCCCCTCCCGTCTCGGAGCTTTGGCGGTAACACACACACACACACACACACACACACACACA
>JAXHUV010000443.1:0-1176 GCA_034189445.1 Pseudomonadota bacterium | reverse complement strand
GTTCGATAACGCCAACGGCTTCGATACTCAGCTTGCCGTCCTCGACGATGGCGGTACCCACCAGCTGCACGTGCATGAGCTGTTGGCCAAGGGCACCGTTGGCAATGGTGTTCCCGGTATTGAGGGCCATATCGACGTAGAGTTCGAGCACCCGGGGTTGATCAATTGCATCGGTGTAGGGATTGGGCAACAGGAAACCATTGGCGTCCGACAGAAAGCGAACCTGGACGGCGTCGGATTCAAACCCGGCCGGTACGGCGCCGGCGACCTTGACCACCACAGAACTCCCGGTCAGCAAGGTGCCCCGGTCGATCCTCAGGGGAATGCTCTGGCCGGCCGCTTCAAATTTGGGGATATAACCCAGCTCCGCGAACACGGTGCCGGTGACAGCCGTCGGGTTGTCCGGGCCCAGAAGGGGAGAACTCAGGTTCACCGAGTTGTAATCCTCGCCTGTCAGCGGTAGCTGGCCCGACAGGGTTTCCGCGGCCTGGGCCATGATCTGGCGCTTGCCCGTCGGGGAGCGCGAGTCAATCGGGCTGAAGGTCAGGACGCGATCTTCGGACAGGGCATCATCGAGCAGTGCGCTTTTGATGCCGGTAGTCACTTTCAGGGTATAGGTTTTGGTGGGGTCCAGGTAGCCTTCCGGGTCCACCGTGACCCGGTGGTCTTTGACGTATACTTCGGCATTCACCGGTTCACCGGCCTGGTCCGTCAGGCGGATGGTCTGGCCGTAAACCACCGATTGCGGGTCGACGGGCTCAGTAAACTGAAGCCGGAATGTGGTGAAATCCGTTACGGGGTAGTCGTTCCCTCCGTCCGGAATGGATCGCGCCAGTTCAAATCCGGTGCCTTCGGTCTGGCTCAGGATAGGGCCGGATGTGGCCGGTGCTGTCCTGAATCGGATTCCATCCGGGGTCAGTGATACCGGCGTACCGCCAACCTGGAGACCTTGCGCGGTCAGGGTGTAGCTGGTTCCCGGCGCAAGCGGGTTCTCCGGCTTTGCCGCCACCCCCATATTGCCTTCAGTGAACATCACATCGGTCAGGGCAACCTCGTTTCCGGAGGCATCCTTCAGGACCAGGACATCGGGAATGTCAGCCAGAGGTGTGTCGATGGACTTGCTGAAGCGCAGGAAAACAGGTGCCGTTGTGGGAACGGTCGTCGTGACGCCGGGCT
>JAXHUV010000442.1:0-1179 GCA_034189445.1 Pseudomonadota bacterium | reverse complement strand
ACGGCTCATATTTCCCGGCTTTTTCGTTGCATAGAACCACTATGCGCCTCAAAATCCAGAAAATCCGTGCTCGCTTTCCCACCTTGCTCGTGACGATTGCTTAAGTCCGACAGGCTGCTAGGACATGAATACAGGTGAGATCATGCAACTGAATGAGCTACTGAGCAAGGTTCGCCAACTCCCGGCCATGCGCCAGCAGGAAGTCATGGATTTTGTTCTGTTTCTGGAGCAGCAGTGTCGGCAGTCCAAACCGGATATGCCTTCGGATTGGTCTGATCAGGCCTTCAATGAAATGAGTGTTGATCAAGCCATGCGCGGCCTGGAGGATGAGCCCGAGATTTACGCAGAGAGTGATCTTAAGGAGCGTTGGTAATGAAGCAGGCGGGTCAGATCGCGCTCATGCCATTTCCCTACACGAACCTATCCAACAGCAAGAAAAGGCCGGTTCTGTTGCTTCGCCAGCTGGATCAGGGCCGAGACGATTGGTTGGTTTGTATGATTTCATCGCAATTACGGCAACTACAGCCGGATCTTGACTGGGCGCTGACACCGGAGGATGAAGAATTTGCCGAGTCCGGTTTGAAGGTTGCCAGCGTCGTCCGCTTGAGCCGGATTGCTGTACTCGATGGGTCACTGCTGATCGGGCAGCTTGGAGCTATATCGAACCAGCGTCTGCGGGATCTTCAACAGCGATTGGCCAACTGGATCGTGGGTTAGTTGTGCCCTTGTTTGTTTTGGAATTGCGGCTGGACGAGATGGATGCCGACGAAACTAAGACCATGGACAGGCACTCGTACTCTCTATCTTCTTTCTCTTTTTCCCTCTGCACTGAATTCGGCGTTACGTCACAATTCCGACCTACACCGCGCCGATAACCCCGGGTTCTCGCCTCGATCAGTTCGACCATGGACAGGCACGCTTACTTGCTCTCACTTGGCATGGTTGTGGTTATTAAGCAACCGCTGAAGGGGCGAGTGCTGTGGTAGAATTAGACCATCGAAATAGGAGCAGGCATGGCGGATACCAACTACCACGATACCGGCTATAAAGAGCTGTTCAGCTATCCGGAGTTTGTGCAGCAGTTGATGGAAGGCTTTGCGCCGTCTGAAATGGCGGAGCTGATGGATTTTCGGACTCTGAAGAACCACAGCGGTAACTACATCACCCCGTTGTTCGAAG
>JAXHUV010000441.1:0-1179 GCA_034189445.1 Pseudomonadota bacterium | reverse complement strand
TGCCCGTAACCTGATTAACCGCACTGAAATGGACGACACGATGATTGCTGAAATTTCGGGCTTGCCTGTTGAGTCAGTCACCAAACTTCGCTCTGAAACGAAGCATTGAACCACCGAAATGTCGATCATAAAATAAGAATGATCATGACAGCGGGGGGGCTTCCCGAATTTACAGGTATTCCGAAAAAATGGCTTTGATGCCGGCTTTGTCCAGGTAATCAGATTCGATTTTGTACAGCTCGCTACCTGTTTCATCAGAAATCACGAAGACCGTGGAGAGTCGCGGGGACAAGAAGTAGAAGAAATGGTGTTCGTCACCTGACCACTGGCCGGATTCCCGGTCATTAACGAATACCGCTTGAAAACTCTTGATCGCTCCCGCACCGCAACCTTGGTCTTTGTCGTTGAGAACCTGGTTGAAGAAGGTTGCGAGTGGGCAACCGCCGGTCTTGAAGCCAATCTCCCGATTAAAGGCGATGTACTTCTTACCCTGTTCTTCGCTGTATTTGACAGCGAGAATTTCGCTGTCAGACCCAAGGTAGGCCGTTAGAACCGGGTTTTCAGGGACATAAAAGTCGTACTGATGATACAGAACACGCATACCCCCACCCTGAGCGGTCGCTGCGATGGCCAGAGTCATCAGCGGGATCATCAGAAGAACTAAGAGCTTTCGCATATCACATTCCTCGCAGAGCAAAATACATCGAGTTTCGGTAGTTGACGGAGACTCGATCCCGACACATGTTGTAGATGCCGGTGTCACCGGACATTATTTTGTATCCGATCGTGGCGAGTGTCTTCACGATATAGGCAATGCCGGGCGGGGTGATAGTATTGCCGGGTACGATGTCTACCCAAGCGGTGCAGCTCTGGGCTTCACTCAGGGCTTCGTACAGAACCCGGGCTGCGTTTTCGTTGACGGCGTGGGGCTGAGTCATGCCCGGCCAGAAGAAGTTGATCGCCGCAGCGATATGTTCCCTTTGTTCGTGATTCATTCCGTCTGTAGCTCCCGGTTTTCATTCGCCCCCCTCTCCATGGGGGTATGGGCGGAAGATTATCAGCATCTTTGTTTGGGTGCCAGCGCGCGGTTTTCCCGATACTGGCGGTATAGCTTTGTTAACGGATGCGATCAGCCTGGATTGATCATGGACAGGCACTCTTTCCATTTCACGCATTTGT
>JAXHUV010000440.1:0-1188 GCA_034189445.1 Pseudomonadota bacterium | reverse complement strand
AGCCCGGCGTCACGACGACCGTTCCCACAACGGCACCTGTTTTCCTGCGCTTCAGCAAGTCCATCGACACACCTCTGGCTGACATTCCCGATGTCCTGGTCCTGAAGGATGCCTCCGGAAATGAGGTTGCCCTGACCGATGTGATGTTCACTGAAGGCAATATGGGGGTGGCGGCAAAGCCGGAGAACCCGCTTGCGCCGGCAACCAGCTACACCCTGACCGCGCAAGGTCTCCAGGTTGGCGGTACGCCGGTATCACTGACCGCGGATGGCATCCGATTCAGGACAGCACCGGCCACATCCGGCCCGATTCTGAGCCAGACCGAAGGTACCGGATTTGAACTGGCGCGGACCATTCCGGACGGAGGAAGCGACTACCCCGTCACGGATTTCACCACATTCCGGCTTCAGTTTACCGAGCCCGTCGACCCGCAATCGGTGGTTTACGGCGACACCATCCGCCTGACGGACCAGGACGGTGAACCGGTGAATGCCGAAGTATACGTCAGGGGTCACCGGGTCACGGTGGACCCCACGGTGGACCCGGAAGACTACCTGGACCCCACCAAAACCTATACCCTGAAAGTGACTACCGGCATCAAAAGCGCACTGCTCGATGATGCCCTGTCCGAAGATCGCACACTGACCTTCAACCCGATTGACTCCCGCTCCCCGACGGGCAAGCGGCAGATTATGGCCCAGGCTGCTGAAACCCTGTCTGGCCAGCTACCGCTGACGGGCGAGGATTACAACTCGGTGAACCTGAGCTCTCCCCTTCTGGGCCCGGACAACCCGACGGCTGTCACCGGCACAGTGTTCGCGGAGCTGGGTTATATCCCCAAATTTGAAGCGGCCGGCCAGAGCATTCCCCTGAGGATCGACCGGGGCACCCTGCTGACCGGGAGTTCCGTAGTGGTCAAGGTCGCCGGCGCCGTACCGGCCGGGTTTGAATCCGAAGCCGTCGAGGTTCGCTTTCTCTCGGATGCCAATGGCTTCCTGATGCCCAATCCCTACACCGATGCAGTGGATGCACCCCGATCGCTCGAGCTCTACGTCGATATGGCCCTGAATACCGGGAACACCATTGCCAACGGTGCCCTTGGCCAACAGCTCATGCACGTGCAGCTGGTGGGTACCGCCATCGTCGAGGACGGCAAGCTGAGTATCGAAGCCGTTGGCGTTATCGAAC
>JAXHUV010000044.1:0-13380 GCA_034189445.1 Pseudomonadota bacterium | reverse complement strand
CATCGTATCACTGCTGATATCCAAGCGAATGGCCAAGTGGAGCACCAAGGCCCGGGTTATTGATTCCCCGCGAACACCCGCCGAACGCTGGCTGGTGGATACTGTGGCGGAGTTGGCAAAAAACGCTGGTATCGGCATGCCGGAGGTCGCCATTTTCCCGGCATTCCAGTCCAACGCCTTCGCAACGGGCTGGAACAAGAACGATGCGCTGGTAGCCGCCAGCGAAGGCCTTTTGCATCGTTTTAACAAGGATGAGATCCGCGCCATTCTGGGCCACGAAATCGGCCACATTGCCAATGGTGACATGGTGACCCTGGCCTTGATTCAAGGTGTCGTGAATACCTTCGTCATCTTCGCGTCCCGGGTGATCGGCTCCTTTGTCGACCGGGTGGTTTTCAAGAATGAAAGCGGGCACGGGCTCGGCTTTTTCGCCGTCAGCATCGTTGCCGAAATCGTTCTGGGTATACTCGCCAGTACGATCGTGTTCTGGTTCTCCCGCCGCCGGGAGTTCCGGGCGGATATCGCCGGTGCCCAGTTGGCGGGTCGCTCAGCCATGATCAGCGCGCTGGCGAGGCTGAAGCAGGAGAGCGACGTGCCGGATCAGATGCCCGACAGCCTTCAGGCGTTCGGTATTAACCGGGGAGCCCGAGGTGGGCTGAGCGCACTGTTCATGACCCACCCGCCATTGGAGGACCGGATACAGGCGTTGCAGCGCGTTAGGCTGTAAACGAAAAAGCCGGGGCCCAAAATGACCCCGGCTTTTTCCTGTTCCCGTAGAGGGCAACTACATTCAGATTTTCAGTTTGAACCCGATGGCCCGGAAACTATCCTGCAAGGACTTACTGGTTCCCTTGAGTTGAATCTTCAGGCTGGAGCACTCCCGACGCACCGGGTAGTCCCGACGCAGTCTGTCAAACACCGCGCCCCGTTCTTCAGGAGACCCCGTCATAGCGTTGCGAAGCCTTGCGTCGTCCCGACGAGGATCGTAACTGGCCCTCAGCGCAATGCGAACCGCATCCTCTTCGTCTGCCGAACTGGTAAAGGAAATCTTGCTGAGCGCTGGCTCCGGCAGAAACTGGCCCGCTTTTTTGCGAACCGGCAGGCCCAGAAACTGGCTCAGCGCCTGATAGATCATTTCCGTTCCCTGAACCTTGCCCTCCAGACTGTATCCGGCAATGTGCGGTGTCGCCAGCCAGGCCCGGTCAACCAGTTCCGGATCAATCCCCGGTTCCTGCTCCCAGACATCCAGCGCCACGGTGGGCGCATTTTCCTGTTCAAGGCGGGCCAGCAACGCTGTCGAGTCGATAACTTCTCCCCGACCAGTATTGATAAGAAGCTGGCTCGCAGCCAGTGCTTCAAGCCCGGCGCGACCGATCATATGCAGAGTGGGATGGCCGCCCTCACGGGTCAGCGGTGTATGCAGGGACACCACATCACACTTCATGGCTTCTGCAAGCGCCACGAACTCCTGGCTGCCCTCTTCCCGATCCGCTCTGGGCGGATCGCAAAGACGCACATCGAATCCAAGGCGTGCCAGCTTGTGGGCCAGCCTACCACCAACATTACCGACACCCACGATGCCGACGCTTAGCCGGGACCAGTCCGGCAAGCCACGCCGCTCAGCATGCAGTGACAGCACGGACAGCACATATTCAGCGACACTGTTGGCGTTGCAGCCCGGCGCTGCGGAGAAGCGGATGCCGGCCTGCTCAAGCCAGTCGAGATCGACATGGTCGGTACCGATGGTGGTTGTGCCCACAAACCGGACACGACTTCCCTCCAGAAGCTCACGGTTTACCCTGGTGACGGAGCGAACCAGCAGTATGTCGGCGTCCCGGACATCCTCGCTCGTCATGAAACGACCGGGCACCCGCCGAATCGCACCAATATCGCCAAAGAAGGAGTCGAGTAACGGAATGTTTTCGTCTGCCACGATCAACATGATGATTTCCGGCCCTGTCAGTTCCTGCGCTGACGCTGATTACGTCCACCCTGGCCACGGCCACCTGACCCCTGCGGGCGGCGGCCGCGCTTGCGGGTAATCGGCGGGTTATCCATCGGCGCCATAAGCGCTTCATCGGGCACCGTGGTCTTCAGTTTCTGGCTGATGTAGGTTTCGATGGCCGGGAGCGCAAAAGAATCGTCCTCACCGGCGAAACTGATGGAAACCCCGTGCTTGCCGGCCCTGCCCGTGCGTCCGATACGGTGCACGTAATCCTCGGCATTATCCGGCAGATTGTAGTTGAACACATGGGTTACGCCATTTACGTGAATGCCACGGCCCGCCACATCGGTGGCAACCAGCACCTGGACGCTGCCTTTCTTGAACTGATCCAGGGTTTTAAGGCGTTTGTTCTGGGCAATCTCACCAGACATCAGAGCCACCCTGACCCCCTGGTTCCGCAGATCTTCTTCCAGATCGCGGCACTGATCCCGACGGTTGGCAAAGACCAGCGCCTTTTCCACTTCCGGCCGTTTCAGGAAATTAACGAGCACCGGAAGCTTTTCATCGTCGCCCACCAGGTACACCGTTTGCTCAACCCGTTCCGCTGTTTTCTGTTCGGGCTCTATCTCCACAAACTCTGCGTTACTGGTCCACATGGAGGCAAGGTTAAGCACATCCTGGTTGAACGTGGCACTGAACAGCAGGGTCTGACGCTCATCCCTGGGTGTGCACTTGCGGATAATCCGTTTAACATCCGGAATGAACCCCATGTCCAGCATGCGATCAGCCTCATCCAGAATCAGGATGTCGAGCTGGTCCAGGAACACGTCCTGGGATCCGAGAAAGTCGATCAGGCGTCCCGGGGTCGCAACGAGAATGTCGACGATCTCATTCTGCAGTTGGTCGCGCTGTTTGTCATAGTTCATGCCGCCCACAACGGTAACCACATTGTGCCCGGTATGCTGGCACAGTTGCTCGGCATCTTTGGCGATCTGCATCGCCAGCTCCCGGGTGGGAGCCAGGGCAAGTACCCGGGGCTCAGAGGCAAAACGATCTTTTTCGGGAATCGGGGTTTCCAGCAAACTCTGGATTGCCGTAATCAGAAAAGCCGCGGTTTTACCGGTGCCGGTCTGGGCCTGACCAATAAGATCCTCACAGGCCAGCGTCCAGGGCAGTGTTTCTGCTTGAATGGGTGTGCAATATTCAAAACCAATAGCGGTAATGGCATCCAGCA
Source organism: Pseudomonadota bacterium (assembly GCA_034189445.1). GTDB lineage: Bacteria > Pseudomonadota > Gammaproteobacteria > Pseudomonadales > Oleiphilaceae > Marinobacter. The sequence goes on along the minus strand of JAXHUV010000044.1, from coordinate 10,201 downwards.
AACGCCTGTCGAGGTTCAGGTCGCTGAATCTCAGGTCGCCGGTGTGTTTTGGGTCAGATGTCATAAAGTCTCAGTTTTCCTGGGGATGTCCTGATTCAGAAGATAACGGAGCGATACGCCGGGCATCTTCCTGCCAGCGCTCTTCAAGGGCTTCTCCGGCACCATAAAAGGTTGCCAGAGAATCAAAAAACGTCTGGGCCCGGGGCGGCAACCCCCGCACCAGATACTCGCCTGCCTGGTTCCGTACGTTTTGTCGGAAACGCTCTTCATTGGCAGCGCCAACTCCGGCGAGGTTGTCCACGCTGATGTGAAAACGGGAACCCGCCGCCACCGAAAACAACCATTCAATGGCCTGTGGCCTGACTTCAACCCGCTCAAACGCCTGTTGCTGCTGCAGTGTACGGCCATCCGGACAGTACCAGTAACCATAGTCGTGAAGTGTGCGCCGGTGCTCACCAGCAATACACCAGTGGCTTATTTCATGTAAAGCACTGGCGTAATAGCCGTGAGCAAAAATAACCCGGGCGAGGCCTTCAGACTCGCTTGCAGGCAAGTATTCAGGTTCATCGCTGCCTTTGACCAGAACTGTCCGGTATGCTTCCCGGAAAAGGTCATTAAACAGCATGATAAGATCATTTGGACTGTGATTCATTGGCTGGCTATTGTGCGACTTTACCGCCCCCAATACCAGAGGGAACTTCCACGGCTCCCTCGTGTCCATTGCTGGCGTGAGTTGGCGGCGATTACGTTTGTAACAGTCCGACTTTAAAAGAGTCTGATCAAAGAGACACTAACCGGGAAATCCTACGATCAATGATGGCTTTCGCTGCAGTAACGAAGATGAAACGCCAATGGGTGAATCCACTGAACCTGATTCTTGCACTCACCCTGATGCTTTTAGCCTCCCCTTCTGCCTGGGCCCTTGGCGGCAACGGGGGCTCCCTGTTTAGCGGCCAGGGTAATGATTTCCTGCCGGTCGACGAAGCTCTGCCCTTCAGTTTTACCACCGACGCCGACGCCGTGGTTCTTTCCTGGGATATTACACCCGGGCACTATCTTTATCGCGAACGGGTCAGCATCACCGCCGCCAATCCCGATATCGAACCTGGTGAGCCGGTATTCTCCGCGCCAGGAACGGTGACTGAAGACGAATTCTTCGGAACAACCAGGGTATTTTTTAACCCCATTGAAGCTCGTGTTCCGGTCTCGCTTCCGGCCGGCGTCCGGGAGGCGCAGCTGCAGGTAACCTATCAGGGCTGCGCCAAGGCTGGGCTGTGTTACCCGCCCCAGACCCGGGAGGTACTTTTCTATCAGGGCAGTGGTGGCTCTGGTTCGCCAACAGCTTCGGCAGCCGGTTTTTCAGGAAGTGGCAGCGCCCCCGTGGACACTGAGACCGCCACCGGACTTGCAGGCTTTCTAGCCCAGCAATCCACCCTTGTGATCGCCGGTGTGTTTCTGTTGCTGGGGCTTGGACTGACCTTCACCCCCTGCGTTCTGCCCATGGTGCCGATTATTGCATCGCTGGTTTCCGGCAGAAACACAGGAACCACCGGGCATGCCCTGCTCCTGTCGGGCAGCTATGTTCTGGGCATGGCACTGACCTACGCGGCAGCCGGCGTGCTGACCGGACTGCTCGGGGCCAGTTTCAACCTTCAGGCACAGTTGCAGTCACCCTGGGTTTTGAGTGTCTTTGCCCTGCTGTTCGTGGTCTTTGCACTGTCCATGTTCGATTTGTTCGAAATCCAGCTGCCCCGCTTCATTCGCGAACCACTCAATGACGCCAGCCACCGGCTCACTGGAAGCCGGGTGTTCAGTATTTTCGGTATTGGCGCTCTGTCAGCCCTGATCGTATCCCCCTGCGTATCGGCCCCACTGGCTGGCGGCCTGTTGTATATTTCAACGACCCAGAACGCCGTCATCGGCGGTGCCGCCCTGTTCGCCCTTGGCCTGGGCATGGGCGTTCCGCTGATTCTGGTGGCCGTGGGCGGTCGAAAACTGCTGCCGACCACCGGCCACTGGATGACCGCCGTGAAACACTTCTATGGTGTGATGCTGCTGGCCGTGGCCATCTGGCTGGTTGAGCGCCTGGTGCCGGGCTGGCTGGCACTGATCCTCTGGGGTCTTCTTGTGGCCATTACCGGCGTTCAGCTGGGCGCCTTTGATGCCGCGAAGGCAGGTTGGGAGCGAACCCGTAAAGGCCTTGGCCTGGTGCTTTTCGCCTACGGCCTTGCCTTGCTCGCGGGCGCCGTGGGCGGCGCCAATGACCCGCTGAAGCCCCTGGCACCCTTTACAGTGGCTTCCGCAGTAGCTTCCTCGCCGTCCAGTGGCATTAGCACCGGTGGTCTCCGGCACCCGGATTTCGTGCGGGTCGAACAGCCCGCTGAAATCCGGGCGATGTTGCAACAGGCCCGGGAACAGGGCCGGCCCGTTCTGCTGGATTTCTATGCCGACTGGTGCATCTCCTGCAAGGTGATGGAGCGCAATGTGTTCAGCAAGCCGGATGTAATCCAGGCGCTCAGCTCCTACTCCCTGCTGCAGCTCGATATCACCGATAACACACCGGAACAACAGGCCCTGCTGGACGAACTTGGCCTCTTTGGACCGCCCGCCATCCTGTTCTATGGCCGCAATGGAGAAGAGCTCTCCCGGCGGAGGGTGCTGGGCGAAATGGATCGGGAACAATTCCTCGATCACCTCCGGACGCTGCGCCCCGAGGTTTAACCGCATGGGTCGCTACTGCCCTCGGCGTATAAAGTAGATGAACAGGTCGTCGTCTTCGGACTGACTTATCAGGTCATGGCCGAGGAACTGGCAGAACCTCGGTATATCCCGGGTGGTGGAAGGATCGGTGGCCATAACCCGCAACACACCACCGGGTTGAACATCGTTGATCCGGTTATGAAGCATCATCACCGGTTCCGGGCAGAAAAGACCGCGGGCGTCCAACTCCAGGTCGTATTCGGTTGCGCTCACACTACGTCTCCTGTCAATGCATCTGATTTTTTCGTAAAAACCTGCTAACTTATTGTTCACGATAGCTAAAACACTTGGAGGATTGCCATGATCCGGGTTCTGATTGAACGTCATATTGCTGAAACCCTGGAAACAGCTTACGAAGAACGCGCGCGCAGAGTTCTCCAGCAGGCTGTCAGTGCGCCCGGCTTTATATCCGGCGAAACCCTGGTCGACAGCCACGACCCCGATCACCGGATAACACTGGCGAACTGGCGGTCCGAAGCAGACTGGGAGCGCTGGTTTCGCTCCGAGGAACGCCGGGGGCTCATGCTGGAGTTAATTCCCATGATGGATAAGGAAGAGCACATCACCGTGTTGAAACAAAGCGCTTTTTAGGCGGTCGGCTCAAAAATCCACGGAATTCACCTGATCCAATTAAACGGCTATCATTGCTGCTCGGGCAACACATATTCCCTACGCCGAAACAACTCCGATAATGGCACTGAAAAGGAAGCCATGTTGCTGATTTCGGCGCATTTGGCGGATGTCAGGAGTTGACCTGAATCATTGCAAACAGCTCATCATTTCTCCATACTTGCGACCGAAGATTTTCTCCATTCTACACCCATTGGTAAGGCTATGAGCACAGTGAATGCAAACCTGACATACAACTACAAGGTGGTGAGACAATTCACCATCATGACAGTGGTATGGGGTATTGTAGGGATGGCGCTGGGTGTGCTGATTGCAGCACAGCTGGTCTGGCCATCCCTTAACCTCGACCTGTCCTTCCTCCACCTGCACTTCGGTCGCCTGCGTCCGTTGCATACCAACGCCGTTATCTTCGGCTTTGGTGGAAGCGCCTTGTTTGCCACCTCCTACTACGTAGTGCAGCGCACCTGTCAGGCCCGTCTGATTTCCGATGGCCTTGCGGCGTTCACCTTCTGGGGTTGGCAGGCGATCATTATCTCGGCAGCGATCACCTTGCCTTTGGGTCTTACCACTTCCAAGGAATACGCTGAGCTGGAGTGGCCGATCGATATCGCCATTACGGTGGTCTGGGTAGTTTATGCCCTGGTCTTCTTCGGCACGATTACCAAACGCAGCACCCCGCACATCTATGTGGCCAACTGGTTCTACGGCGCCTTCATCATCACCATTGCGGCCCTGCACATCGGTAACAACCTGGAGCTGCCGGCCAGTGCTTTCAAGTCCTACTCCGCCTATGCGGGCGTGACCGACGCCATGATGCAGTGGTGGTGGGGCCATAACGCGGTAGGCTTCTTCCTGACCGCCGGCTTCCTGGGCATGATGTACTACTTCGTTCCCAAGCAGGCCAACCGTCCGGTATACTCCTATCGCCTGTCCATCGTGCATTTCTGGGCACTAATTGCGACCTACGTCTGGGCCGGTGGCCACCACCTGCACTACTCTGCGCTGCCGGACTGGGCGCAAACCGCAGGCATGGTGATGTCCCTGATTCTGCTCGCGCCGTCCTGGGGCGGCATGATCAACGGCATGATGACCCTGTCAGGTGCCTGGCACAAACTGCGCACTGACCCGATTCTGCGCTTCCTGGTGGTTTCCCTGTCGTTCTACGGCATGTCCACATTCGAAGGTCCGATGATGTCCATCAAGACCGTCAACGCACTGTCCCACAACACTGACTGGACCATTGGCCATGTTCACTCCGGTGCTCTGGGCTGGGTTGCCATGATCAGTATCGGTGCAATGTACCATCTGGTTCCCAAACTCTGGGGCCTGAAGGAAATGTACAGCACTGTCCTGATCAACGCCCACTTCTGGCTCGCGACCGTGGGCACCGTTCTGTACATCGTCTCCATGTGGGTTAACGGCATCATGCAGGGCCTGATGTGGCGCGCAGTCAACGAGGACGGCACCCTGACCTACAGCTTTGTGGAAGCTCTGCAAGCCTCCTATCCGGGGTACTTCGTTCGCTTCCTTGGTGGCGTTATCTTCCTGAGCGGCATGCTCGTGATGGCCTACAATGTCTACATGACCGTGCGCCAGAAAGACGCAGTTGCGCAGGACAATGCGGCAACACAGCCTGCGTAACGGGAGAGAGATCAGATGAAGCACGAAATTGTTGAAAAGAATATTGGTCTGATGATCGTCCTGATCGTTCTGACCATCAGCGGTGGCTTTCTCGCCGAAGTGGTCCCCCTGTTCTTCCAGAAGAGCGTCAATGAACCCGTGGAGGGCCTGGAGCCCCTGCCCGCCCTTGAACTGGAAGGCCGGGACATCTACATCCGTGAAGGCTGCCACGTGTGCCATACCCAGCAGATCCGCCCGTTCCGGGCGGAGACCGAGCGATATGGCCACTACTCCGTCGCCGGCGAGTTCGTTTATGACCGCCCGTTCCTCTGGGGTTCCAAGCGCACCGGTCCGGACCTGGCCCGTGTTGGGGGTCGTTACTCGGACGCTTGGCAGCGCCAGCATCTGTTTAACCCGCGTAGCGTGGTTCCGGAGTCCAACATGCCGGCCTTCCCCTGGCTGTTCAAAGACCGGGTAGATCACACCGGGACCGCCGTAAAGATGGAAACCCTCCAAACGCTGGGCGTACCCTATACCGATGAGCAGATTGCAGAAGCTGCTGCCCAGGTGGAAGGAAAATTCGAAATCGAGGCTCTGGTCGCTTACCTGCAACAGCTGGGTACAGTGCTTTCAGACAAACGGTGAACCCATGGACATTAATGAGTTACGCGGCATTCACACACTTCTGGTAATGGCGGTGTTCCTTGGAATCGTCTGGTGGGCCTACAGCGCCCACCGCAAGAAAGCCAACGATGAGGCAGCTCACCTGCCCTTTGACGATGACGACGTGGAAAAGCGTACGCTCGAACAGGAAAAAACGGAGAAAAAAGAATGAGTACCTTTTGGAGCATCTGGATCAGCGTGATCGTGCTCGGTACCGTTTTCGGGTGCTGGTGGCTGCTTTGGGCAACCCGCAAGAGCCAGACGACCGATACCGAAACCGACCGTACCATGGGCCATTCCTTTGATGGCATTGAGGAATACGATAACCCGCTGCCCAAGTGGTGGTTCTATCTGTTTCTTGCCACCTGTATTTTCGCGCTTGGCTATCTCGCGCTTTACCCCGGTCTGGGTAACTGGAAAGGCCTTCTAGGCTGGACTTCAACCAACCAATGGGAAGCCGAGGTGGCGGCCGCCGAGGAGAAGTACGGTGAAATTTATGCCGAATTCGGCCAAACACCGGTTCCTGAACTGGCAGAAAATGACCAGGCACTGAAAATGGGACAACGGCTGTTCGCCAACAACTGCGCGGTCTGCCACGGCTCGGCAGCCCGCGGCCAGGTTGGCTTTCCCAATCTGACCGACAACGATTGGCTTTGGGGTGGTAAGCCCGAAACCATCGTGCAAACCATCACTCACGGTCGGATGGGTAACATGCCCGCCAGGGGCGTTATGCCGAACATGACCAACGAGCAGGCCGACCAGGTCGTGAATTATATTCTCAGTTTCAGCGGTCGGGAAAAGGACGCCGAAGCCGCCAAACTGGGTGAACAGGTGTTCGCACAGGCCTGTGTGGCCTGTCATGGTCCAGACGGCAAAGGTAACCAGGCCATGGGCGCGCCCAACCTGACGGATAATACCTGGCTCTATGGCTCCACCTATAAATGGATCAGGGAGACCGTGATGAACGGTCGCCAGAACCAGATGCCAGCACAAAGTGGTCGTCTCTCCGAGGACCAGATTCACATTCTCGCGGCCTACGTCTATAGCCTCTCGAACTGAACCAGCCGGCCGGATTAAAACCCCGGCCCGGTCTTTTCAGCAGGCCCGTGTCTGCACGGGGACACGGGTTTGAAAAGACCGACAGGCTGCCAGAAGCCGGCTGGCCCGCACTACCAATTTTCTGGAGGTAATCATGAGCAGTGAGATTCCGGTCAAACAGGTTGACCCATCCTCTGACCCCTCCGGCAAAAACAACAACAAATCCGGAACCGTCGAGCTATACGCCAGCCGCAAAAAGATCTACGTCAAGGAAGTCAAAGGCATTTTTCAGCGCATCCGCAGTGTCAGCCTGACCTTGTTGATGGGCATGTACTTTGCCTTTGTCTGGTTCACACTGGACGGGCAACCACTGATCCATTTTGATCTTCCTGCCCGTGAGTTCCATCTGTACGGCGCAACCTTCTTCCCGAAAGATTTCATCTTGCTCTCGGGAATGCTGATTATCTCCGCCTTTGGCCTGTTTTTTATCACGACCCTCTTCGGTCGGGTCTGGTGCGGCTACACCTGCCCCCAGACCGTATGGACCTTCATTTTCATGTGGGTTGAGGAGCGGATCGAGGGCAGTCGCAATAAACGCATGAAACTGGACAAGGCCTCGCGATCCGCGGAAAAGGTAGTCAAAAAATCCGCCAAGCATGCGGTCTGGCTTTTAATTGCGTTTGCCACCGGGCTGACCTTTGTTGGCTACTTCTACCCCATTCGGGAACTACTGGCGGACCTGTTTACACTTCAGGCCAATGGCTGGGCCTATTTCTGGGTTGCCTTCTTCACGGTCGCCACCTATCTCAACGCCGGCTGGATGCGTGAGCAGGTTTGTCTGTACATGTGCCCTTATGCCCGCTTCCAGTCAGTGATGTTTGACCCCAACACCCGCGTGGTCTCCTATGACCCCAACCGTGGCGAGCCACGGGGCGGGCGCAAAAAAGACGTAAATCCGGCGGAAGTCGGCCTGGGCGACTGCATCGACTGTGGCCAATGCGTGCAGGTATGTCCAACGGGTATCGACATCCGGGACGGGCTTCAGTACGAATGCATAGGCTGTGCGCTGTGCATTGATGCCTGTGACGAAATCATGGACAAGATGAATTACCCCAGGGGTCTGATCCGCTACACCACGGAGAATGAGCTGGAGGGCAAGACCTCTAAGCTCCTTCGGCCACGGACCTTTGGCTACGGGGCGGTTCTGTCCCTGATGATTGCGGCGATTATTTTTACGATTGCCACGCGTGTGCCTGCCCAGATGGAAGCATTGCGTGATCGAGGTGCCTTGTACAGCTTTAATGGCGAGGGGCGGATTGAGAACTCCTACACGCTCAAAATCGCCAATATGACGGAGGTTCCCCAGACTTTCAGTCTCGCAGTGAGTGGCCTGGAAGGTATCCGGATCCTGACTGGCACCTCAGTCACCGTGGAAAGTGGTGAAAACCGCTCGTTACCGACCGTTGTCGACGTGCCGCCGGAATCGATTGAGCAATCGAATAACGAAATCCTGTTCAGCGCTCAGTCGGAAACAGATACTTCGCTGAGCCTTGAAACTGAAAGCCGATTTGTTGGTCCAACGGATTGACCCTTTCTTTTATGGCGATTCCAATCATTTTCACTGGACACTGATTTATGACGACTGAAACACAAACGGGCCCCTGGTACCGTCAACCCTGGCTCTGGTTCCTTATTATGTTCCCCGCAGCGTCAATCGTTTATTGCGCCATCGCAATTACCATCTCGCTGAACATGGATAATTCCCTGGTCACCGACGACTGGTCCAAGGAAGGCCGTGGCATCAACATGTCCATTGCGCGTGACGAAAAAGCTGCCGACCTGGGCATGGAAGCCCGGATTAATTTCAATAAACGGAACCTTATCATCAACCTGAATACCATTGATGGCCCTGCGGATTTTCCGTATCTGGTTCTTAACCTGTTCCACCCCACTCTTTCGGAACAGGACCGTACCGTGCAGTTCAGGCAGATTGCACCGGGGATGTTCGCTGGCAAGCTTCATGAAGACATTGAAGGCCGCTGGTACTACGACCTTCGGGGGCCAGCCAATGAATGGCGCCTGAAGGGCGAAGCCCGGCTACCCTCGGAAAACGGAATTACGGTCAAGGCTGCGGAGTACGCCCGAGGTTGACCCGCCTGGATTGCTTCCACTGCGGTGAACCGGCAGACGGTGAGCCGCCCATCACCCTTGAACTTGATGGCGCAACCCGCCATTTCTGCTGCCAGGGCTGCAAGGCGGTTTGCCAGACCATCCACAGCGAAGGCCTGACCGGTTTTTATGATTTCCGGACGAAACCGGCTGTCACACCGAAGCAACTGACCACCGCAGAGGTGAACCGTCTGAGGGAGCTTGATCATCCCCTGGTTCAGGAATCCTTTGTCGCGCCGGTCAAAGGCGCTCAGGAAGCCCAATTACTGATTGGTGGTATTACCTGCGCGGCCTGTATCTGGCTGCTTGAAAACCACATGAAACAGCAGCCCGGTGTCGTGTCCTTTTCGGTCAACCACACCACACAGCGGGCCCGGCTGGTCTGGTCCCAGGATCAGGCGCCGCTGAGCGACCTTTTGATTGCCATCCATGAACTTGGCTACACCGCCCGCCCCTACCAGGCGGACGAGGCGGAACAGGCCCTCAAGGCCGAGCACCGGTCCATGCTTATCAGGGTCGTTATCGCAGGCATAGGCTCTTTCCAGAGCATGATGCTGGCCTTTCCGTTGTATTTTGAACTGGTCAACGACCTGTCGCCGGAATTCGTCAGTTTTTTCCGCTGGTTCAGTTTGCTGGTTGCTACGCCTGTGGTTGGTTACAGCGCCGCCCCCTTTTTCCGCAATGCCCGCCGGGACATCCAGAGCCGACACCTGACCATGGATGTGCCGGTTGCCATTGCCATCGGGCTTGCCTACCTGGCCAGTGCCTGGGTAACCCTGTTTGGCGGCGAGGAAGTCTACTTCGAGTCTGTGTGCATGTTTACGTTTTTCCTGCTGCTCGGGCGTTATATCGAAGTTCAGGCCCGCTACCGTGCCGGACTGACCGGCAACGCCCTTGCCGGGTTCCAGCCCACTGTTGCCACATTGGTGAAGGGTGACGATACAGACATTGTCCCCGCCCATCAGGTCCGGCCCGGAGATATCGTTCGGGTGCGGCCCGGGGAAACTCTGCCAGTGGATGGCGAGATCGTGCGGGGAGAATCCACCCTGAACGAGGCCGCATTGACGGGCGAATATCTGCCCGAAACCCGTTACCCCGGGGATAGCGTTCATGCCGGCAGCATCAACGGCGAGAGTCCGCTCGATGTCCGAGTGGTAAAGGCCGGCGCCCAGACCCGGCTTTCAGGTATTCTTCGGGTGCTGGATCGGGTGCAGTCGGAAAAGCCTCGGGTCGCGATGATGGCCGACCGGGTGGCGGGGAAATTTGTGGGAGGGGTATTGATGCTGGCCCCGGCCGTCTGGACAGGCTGGTGGCTGGCAGG
>JAXHUV010000439.1:0-1192 GCA_034189445.1 Pseudomonadota bacterium | reverse complement strand
GTGGCTTGACCAGGGTGAGGCGTTTCAGGCCGCCCGGGGCGAGAACGAATGGCAGGCCTTTGTTTCGGTGTGTCAGTCCCAGCTGGCGTTCAATCCGCAGCAGGACGGTATTCTGGCTGGATGTAACAAACTGGCCAATCACGAAGGCCCCTGGCAGGCGGTGTGGGAGCGTTTTTGCGAAGCGCCCAATCGTTATCCACACATTCCAGACCAGATTCGCAAGTGTCAGCCGCCGTCTTTCGATCTGTTCGCGGACGAATCCGTGGCCGGTGGCTGGCCGCAGTGGAACCAGAGCCAGGAAGAACATTTGCGCCGGGATCTGTTGGCGCTGAGCAATATGCCGGCCCATAAGGCCATAGCGCAACTTAAAGACCTGGAGCAAGTCCATGGTGGCCGCCGTTCACTGGTATGGGCTGAGCTGGGCGAGGCATCTCTGGCGTTGGCACTGAAGCATCTGGCGACCATGGCAGAGCATGCAGAAACGGTCCTCGCGGCCGGCACGGTTACCGATCTTGCCAATGGCTATGCCAGTACTGGCTGGAAGGTGGATGACAGCGTGATGCGCGCGCTGGCTGAAGTAACTGGCCCCGATGACCTGAAGGCAGTGACCACAGCCATCCGGGCCGTTTATCTGCCCTGGATGGAAGACTCGGCCCGTTATCTTCAGCGACACGTGGATGGAGCCAGTTACCCCGGAGGTTCTCACCAGAATACACCGCCGTTCCCGGCTGAGCCGGGCGACTGCGTGCTGTTTGTGGATGGTTTGCGTTTCGATACCGGCAAACGCCTGGTTGATCGGCTGGAGGCCGCAGGCCTGGAGATTTCTGAAACTCCGGTATGGACCGCGCTGCCCAGTGTCACCGCCACGGGTAAGGTGGCCGTGTCTCCGGTGCGGGACAAGATCAAAGGCGACGATGCCAGCGCCGACTTCGAACCCGCTGTTGCCGAGACCGGCCAGTCTTTGAAGGGTGGCTATCACCACAAGAAGCTGTTGAAAGAGGCGGGCTGGCGGGTGCTGGACCGCACGGACAACGGTGATGGCCAGGGCTTAGCCTGGTGCGAGTTCGGCGATATCGACCATGAAGGCCACGACCGGGGCTGGAAACTGGCCAAACACCTGGACAGCCTGATGCAGGAGGTTCAGACCCGGATTACCGAATTACTGGCTGCCGGCTGGAAGCGGGTTCGGGTG
>JAXHUV010000438.1:0-1208 GCA_034189445.1 Pseudomonadota bacterium | reverse complement strand
GTCGCTATTGTTGTCTCTGCTCATCTACGGCTACGCCACCGGCGTGTTTTCCAGCCGCAGAATCGAGCGGGCGACCTACGACTCGGTGGCCTTCCGCTTTATCGCCGCCGGCGCGCATCCTGACCACGACACCCTGGCGACCTTCCGTCGACGTTTTCTCGGCGAACTGGCCGATCTGTTCGTTCAGGTTCTCGAAGTAGCACAGGAGATGAAGCTGGTTACGCTGGGCACCATCAGCCTGGATGGCACCAAGATCCACGCCAATGCGTCGCGCCACAGCGCCCTGTCCTATGGTCACATCGAGAAGATGGAAGCTCAGTTGCAGTCCGAAGTTCAGGAACTGCTGGCGCTGGCTGAGCAGGCCGACCAGTCCAATGTCCCGGACGGCGTCAGCCTGCCGGAGGAAATTCAGCGTCGTGAAGACCGGCTCAAGGCGATGGCGGAGGCCAAAGCGAAGATCGAAGCCCGGGCGAAAGCACGCTTCAAGCGCGAGCAAGCCGAATACCAGGCCAAACTTGCGGCACGGGAAGAAAAACAGAAGAAGACCGGCAGGAAGCCAGGTGGTCGTCCACCCAAGCCGCCCACAGCCGGCCCCAAGGCAAAAGACCAGCTCAATCTCACCGACGAGGAATCGCGCATCATGCCGGTAGCCGATGGCGGCTTCGAGCAGGCCTACAATGCTCAGGCCGCGGTCGATGCACACAGCATGCTGGTCATTGCCCCAGCGGTGACCCAGGCCTGTAATGACAAGGAACAAGTCAAGCCGATGCTGGCGCAGTTGGCCGCATTACCGGAATCGTTGGGTAAAGCTGACACACTGCTTGCGGATACCGGGTATTTCAGCGCCACCAATGTCGCCGCCTGCGAAAAGGCGGGTATTGATCCGCACATTGCCGTCAAACGAGAAAGGCACCATCAGCCGCCGTTGGAGCGGTTCACTGAACCGGGACCACTAGCCGATACCAGCACACCCGTTCAGCGCATGGTGCATAAACTGCAAACCCGGGCCGGGCGCAACGCCTATGCCTTGCGAAAGCAAACCGTCGAGCCGGTATTCGGTATCATCAAATCAGTGCTCGGTTTTCGACAGTTCTCGTTACGCGGACTGGACAAGGTGAGCGGCGAATGGGCACTGGTTTGTCTGGCCTGGAATCTGAAACGCATGGCCGTATTGCGCCCGAAATCCGCCCAATGGGCCTGAAATGCGG
>JAXHUV010000437.1:0-1212 GCA_034189445.1 Pseudomonadota bacterium | reverse complement strand
TTTCCAACCGCGTCAGCTGTTCATGACCCAGGCGGCCGGTGGCGAAACCCGGGCCGGTGGGCAAAGCTGAATTGACACCAATCAGGTTCAGCGGGCCTGACTGCCTTACTGCAGGAAAACCACTGCGGTTGCGCATATCGTCCGTCTGTGTATTCGCTGGCTGTGCCTTGCCACCCACCCTGCTGCTTTCGCCAGCCTCGTCTTTTATCGTCTTACCTTTCAAGGTATTGCCGGACATTATCCCACCGGACATATAGTCGCTCCATAGTCCCAGCGTATCGCGCCAGGACGAGCGGGCATAGGCATCGTGATTGCCCGGCACCACGGTCACCCGGTCAGGGCTGCCTAACGCCTGCAGCCATTGCAGTGCTTCCCGGCACTCGCCCGGCGTTCCCAGTTGCGTCAGGTCGCCCGTGACCGCAATGTGATCGGGCGCTTGCCGGTGGAGGTCGCGGACCAGCATGGCCAGGCGTTCCGGCTGATGGATGTGTCGGCGTCGGCGTTGCCAGGACAGGTAACCCGACAGGCGTTTGTTCAGCAATTGAGACCAGTTCACGTCATCCAACCCGGTGAGATGAGGGTCGGAGAGGTGCGCGAGTACAAAAGCGTGTTCAGGTGGTGATATGAATTGTGGCATCCGATGATTATACTACCCAGCCAATTTTAAACAGGGCATTTTACGGGTTTTTCTTTATGACAATACACGTTCACCTGTTGGGTGACTGTCACCTGCGGATCTGGGGTCTGACACCCCGCCAGCGCCTGGAGCGAATGCTGCGCGGCTACCCTGAGGCACAGTTGGCGGAGCCGGGGCAACCCTTGCCTGCCAGCGGTGAAGTCTTGCTGTTGCGCGCTGACTATGTCTACGACGACCGGGTCTTGCAGGGGTTGATGTCGGCCAAACGGGTAGCATTGCAGGACCCCCGTGATGGCACGGTGGTGGCAGCCCGTGCGGATGCCAGCCACTGGGGTCATGAGCCACGATTGGAAGGTGCTGCGCTGGAGGGGCTGACCCTGGTCCAGCCAGAAACCGTGGCCGAAGGGCTGCAATCCAAACTGCGAAAATCCGACCGCCCCTGGGTCGCTCCGGTCACCAGCAGCAACCGCCGCCGCCTGGAGAAGGCTCTGTTTAACGGCGCCTATAAAGGTGTTACCGATTTCATTACTCGCTGGGTCTGGCCGGCACCTGCCCGCAAGGTCACGGCCTGGTGC
>JAXHUV010000436.1:0-1238 GCA_034189445.1 Pseudomonadota bacterium | reverse complement strand
CAGCAATATAGAACACACACTGCACAAATTTCACATACCTTGAGGGCAGCAACAGCAGTCTGGACGTCCCCAGTGGCTTTATGAACTTCACTGGTGGTGTGGGCTTTTACTGTGACAACATGAGCTGCGTTGTAATCCGGGTCATCAGGCGCCTGTAAAAATAAAGTGAACAGGGATTTTTTAGCACCTCTAGAGCATGACAATAACTTATAAACCACATTAAACTGACACCAGCGAACCAACTTTGCCAGCAGAGCATGACAACAACTTATAAACCACATTAAACTGACACCAGCAAACCAACTTTGCCAGCACATACAACACACATTGCATAAATTACACATACCTTGAGGGCAGCAACAGCAGTCTGGACGTCCCCAGTGGCTTGATGAACTTCGCTAGCTTTTACTGTGACAACTTCAGCTGCGTTGTAATCCGAATCTGGCGCCTGTAAAAATAAAGCAAACAGGGATTTTTTAGCATCTCTAGAGGGTGACAACAACTTATAAACCACATTAAACTGACACCAGCGAACCAAATTTGCCAGCACATAAAACACACACCGCACAAATTACACATACCTTGAGGGCAGCAACAGCAGTCTGGACGTCCCCAGTGGCTTTATGAACTTCACTGGTGGTGTGGGCTTTTACTGTGACAACATGAGCTGCGTTGTAATCCGGGTCATCAGGCGCCTGTAAAAATAAAGTGAACAGGGATTTTTTAGCACCTCTAGAGCATGACAATAACTTATAAACCACATTAAACTGACACCAGCGAACCAACTTTGCCAGCAGAGCATGACAACAACTTATAAACCACATTAAACTGACACCAGCAAACCAACTTTGCCAGCACATACAACACACATTGCATAAATTACACATACCTTGAGGGCAGCAACAGCAGTCTGGACGTCCCCAGTGGCTTGATGAACTTCGCTAGCTTTTACTGTGACAACTTCAGCTGCGTTGTAATCCGAATCTGGCGCCTGTAAAAATAAAGCAAACAGGGATTTTTTAGCATCTCTAGAGGGTGACAACAACTTATAAACCACATTAAACTGACACCAGCGAACCAAATTTGCCAGCACATAAAACACACACCGCACAAATTACACATACCTTGAGGGCAGCAACAGCAGTCTGGACGTCCCCAGTGGCTTTATGAACTTCACTGGTGGTGTGGGCTTTTACTGTGACAACATCAGCTGCGTTGTAATCCGGGTCATCAGGCGC
>JAXHUV010000435.1:0-1241 GCA_034189445.1 Pseudomonadota bacterium | reverse complement strand
TGCCCAGGCATTCAAGCGATATCTGGGCAACGGCAAGGCTGGTGATGTAAAGGCCTTTTGGCCGGAACTTGCGGAGGTGGTTCGCTGGATTACCGACGCGGGCGGCGTTGCGGTTCTTGCTCATCCCCGAAAATATCAGCTGACGGCAACCAGGCTCAGGGCGCTGACAGCGGATTTCCGAAGGGCAGGGGGGCAAGCAATTGAGGTATCCACCTCCGGGCAGTCCAGCGGCGATCTGGGCTTTCTTGCGGAGCTATGCCGGAAAGAGAAGTTACTGGCATCCCAGGGGAGTGATTTTCACTTTCCCGGCGCCCCCTGGTGTGAGCTTGGTCGTATCATGAAAATGCCAGACGGGCTTGAGCCGGTCTGGCATTCATTCAGACAACCTGTTCTAAGCGACGTGCCGGCTTGCTTAATCCGGCGCGTGGAACAGCAGGTACAGATCCGTCAGTGAATCCGGAATGGCGTCGGCCATCTGCCGGGATAATTTGTCACTGTTGCGAACCTTCTGGAAGTCCTCGTCATCGAACAGCCCCGAAAGGGTTAGCATGGGTACCATCAGATCGGCGGTTTCTTCCTCGCTGGCTGCTTCAAGCCACTCCTCCTCGCGTTCAAGGAAGGTGTCCACGAACCCGGCGCACCAGTTTTCCAGGGCGTTCATCGGGTCGCCGTCCTCCGGCTCCGGCAATTCCAGGGCCTGCCCCATATCCAGGGCATGGGCCATGTCATTTGCCAACTGGGCCGCGCAGCGCCTGAACACCTCGGGAGTCCCGGTGTCGGGCACCTGATCGGCGCCCGTGGCGAGGCGGAAGATTGCTTCCGCGCTCAGCTCAGCCGGGCCGACAACGCTGGCGCAGACCACCCCGTGGAAACCGAAGAAATCCAGGGCGTCGTCACCCCAGGGCTCGGCAAAAAGGATGTCTTCCAGCGCTTCAATGTCGGAGTTCGATAGCATCAGTTAGTTACTCCCGGCCTTTTTGGCCTCTTCCGCAGCCTTCTGGCGCTTACGGACTTCTCTTGGGTCATTGTAGGCACGGCCCGGCGTCACGGGAACGTCGACTGCCGGCGGCGCTTCTGCAGGCGCGTCTTTCGCTGCTGTTTTGGCAGCGGAAGGCTTCTCGACCTTCTCCGGATCAACCTTCTCCGGCTCGGCGTTCTCAGATTCGGGCTGCTTTGGTTCCGGCTCGGCCTTAGCGGCCTGGCTCTCGGTTACTGCCTTCTTCTCCGCTGGCTCTTGAGCC
>JAXHUV010000434.1:0-1254 GCA_034189445.1 Pseudomonadota bacterium | reverse complement strand
CTCCCACCAGTCCTACATCTCCTACCAGTCCTACATCTCCCACCAGTCCTACATCTCCTACAAGTCCTACATCTCCTACCAGTCCTACATCACCCACCAGTCCCACATCTCCTACCAGTCCTACATCACCCACCAGTCCTACATCTCCTACCAGTCCTACATCTCCCACCAGTCCTAACGTAGACCTGGATGGTAGCGAGCTCGCCCTCGAGCCTGATGACCTCGCCCATGAGGCCGGCATCGCCGACCCGGACGACGTCGTACATCTTGGTACCCGTCATGCCGTCCGCAACGACGACAGGACCGGTGATCTTTGAAAGTGTTCCGACAATCATCAGCCTCGCCTCAGAGTGATATCGAATCCGACGGCCCGTCTGATCAGGCGAGAGAGATACGCCCGATGGTCTTCCTCCGTGGTCAGCTTCTCCCGTATTGGCAGTGAGATCACGATCGGCCGATACGACTGGTTGATCTTCTGCTGCGTGCGTTCGTCGATCTCGGTCATGAACGACTCGTTGACCGCCACGATCCCGCTCTCGTCGTCGTCGATGAGCGCGGACAGCTTGCGGCGCGCGTCCTCCTGCGACTCGGCGACCTGAACGGTCACACCCGCCAAACCGAAACCATCAGCGGTGTCGGGGTCGGTGAGAACGATGAGCTTATACAATGATGAGCTCCTCTCTCATCCGCTCCTCCGGCATGCCGACAGACACGCCCTTGACCACGATGCGCAGGTTCGTCACCTCGTTCGCCTTGGTCCACAAGTAGCTCACCGTGAGCCCGATGCCGAGGGTGTCCGTCTTGCTGGTCTCGAACGCGAGACGGAAGAGATAGTCCTCCAGTGCACGTTCGAACACCGACACGGAGCCCTTCTCCATGTATGCCAGCGCGGCCTGGTCAAGTGGCTTGCCGTATGGCGTCTTCTTGATCCGGTCGAACACCTCGTCCACATCCGACATCGCCGAGAGCTCGGTGAACAGCGACTCTGACACCACCTCCCCGCCAGCGACGAAGAAGCGGGACGCCTCCTCTTCCGGCAGGTCCGCATTCAGCAACCTGATACTGGTGAGAAGGTTCATCGTATCCACCTGCGCGGCAAGGAACGCGCGGGCGATCTTCTTGTTCTCCCTGCATCCCTTCAGCCGCTTGGACGCCCAGCCGTAGTAGTACCGGTCGAGCGCGAGCTCCAACAACGATAGGTCCTCGCTCTCCACATACGCTGGGAATGCCTCGTGAAGCGGAACGGCGAACGGC
>JAXHUV010000433.1:0-1265 GCA_034189445.1 Pseudomonadota bacterium | reverse complement strand
ACACACACACACACACACACACACACACACACACACACACACACACACACACACACACACACACACACACACAGAGGTTAAAATTTACCGCTTGAATGCAGAATGTAAAACAGTCGCAGATCTTTCGGCAAATTGAAGTTTGCTTTGTGTATGTGTGTTCGGACACTTGCACATATATTCGTGGTGTGTGACTGGTAATGTCCGTGTGACAGTTACAATTTGAATATTTTCACAATCAGTCTTACCTCTGATCATAAAGCCAGTGAAAGAGCACGCTCCGGCCTTGTAGCTAGTAATGAATCTTCGTGATGACTGGACCCAGACCTGCTGACCCTCAGACAGCTGGACAACCGCTTGGCACGACATGCTCTCACGTAGATGCATCACGTTCCAAGTGCTGCACTTTGTGACGCCATCAACCATGACGTCAGCATAAGCACGATCATTGGGAGACCTGGTGGTGAGGGAGATGAAGTAGAGGCCACTGAGGGGCGCTCTGAATGTTGCAGTGGAAAGACTGAAGGCGTCGCCTTCATTGAGGGTCGCGATGTCCCACGTGACTTTCTGGCTTTTTTGGAGTCTTGTTATGTCTGAAGATAACCCTACGTTGAAACTGACGTTTTGGTTTTCCTCATCTGTCACAACAAAACAATGTACAACCTATGAACTTTGTACACAAAATGTAAAAAGGTGGGGGTTGGTGGGGAAGTTGGGTGTATGTGTGTGCGCGTGTTTATGTGTGTGTGGGGCGGAGGTGGTGGTGGTGGCAGGCCTTGTGGTAGTACAAGCGAGTTTGGTACACATAAAAAATATCCAGTTTATAAAACAGGGGCAGTCAACAACAGTAGATGATGTGCAAGACAGTTAACTATTTTACAACAATTTGACATGATACTGAAGGATGATCAGAACTAATTTTGGCTGCATGCTGCATCAGTGATCTGCATTAAAAAACATGGCAAAAATAGAAACGTGTGTCACCTTTTCTGAAACAAGAAATCCATTTTCAGTTACTGAAACCAAGGCCCCGATCTTGGATGTTGGACAGTGCCACTCCCGCATCACCAAATACTGAAATTACGATATCATGAAAATCATGCAACACTAAAATAGGACCAAAAGTAACCAGAAGTAAGGCTGATGGGGTCTATGTCGGCCTAAACTGGAGGTAAATCCTGTAGGTGCATTTCCTGTAGGGTTTTTTCCTGTATACAGGAAATGCCTCCGGAGGCAAATCCTGTAGGCCAGAGCTGATCTCGCTCGAA
>JAXHUV010000432.1:0-1269 GCA_034189445.1 Pseudomonadota bacterium | reverse complement strand
GGGATCACTTGCTACTTCCCTGCCATTGTTCTGTTTGAGCATGACCAGCTCATCCACCAGACCCGAACGCCATGGCATCTGTTTGATGCCGAAGGTATTGCGGATCTTGGTGCAGATCAGCGTGGTATTGACCGGCTCAAGATGTCCCCACGCCGGAATCGCATCCACCACCCGGATACCCTCGGGAATTCCCGGAAGGCCGGCAATCGCGAGTCCCAGTTCGTACAGGTTGATCTCCTCGGCACCGGCGTACTGATAAGTACCCCATACTTCGGCGCCACAGTCGAGCTGAAGAACCACCGCCTCAATCACCCGGGCCAGATCCCGAACCGCCACGGGCTGACCGCGGCATCGCCCCGGCAATGACAGGACCTCATCGGTAGCGGTACTGGCCTGAACCTTTCGTATAAACCGGGCCAGGCTCCAGCCGGTCCGCAGGATAATGTGTCTTGGCAGCAGGGTCCGCAGAGCCTGCTCGGATTCCCATTGCCAGTTACCCAGTTCATTGACCGGCTGCCCCGGATTGGAAGTAATGTAGCCGCTTTGCTTGCGGCCATCGAATACGTAGCAGGAGGAAAGCTGAAGCACCGCCATGCCACGCTCACGGGCAAACTCGGCCATGGCCACCGGTAGCGAAAACGCAGCCATATGGATGCTCTCGGGGTCTTTCTCGGCAACCTCGGGATCGGCCATCCAGAGAGCGTTTACAATCAGGTCGATATCTTCGGGAACCCAGTTTTCCAGCGCATCGAAATCCGCATTGGAAGGGTCGCTGACCAGCAACGGGCTGATCTGCAAGTGAGTTTCCCGCAGGCGCTCCAGCAGAACCTTCCCCAAGGGGCCGTAATCGTGAACAACAAGTACATGCACGAGGATTCAATGCCTCCAGATATCACTAATGTGACCGCATATAGGAACAGCGCTGACGAGGGCCCACGATGTTACCTATATTGCCGTGGCACCCGCCTGGTGATACCGGTCATAAGCTCATAGGAGATGGTGCCGGCGCAGGCGGCCACCTCGTCAACAGCCACGGTGCGGCCCCAGAGTTCAACGCTGTCACCTTCCTTCGCATCCGGGGTATTGGTCAGGTCGACGGCCAGCATGTCCATGGAAACCCGGCCGATGAGCCGGATCCGCTGGCCATTGATGGCGGCGGGTGTGTTGGTTCCGGCATGCCGGGGGTAACCATCACCGTAACCAATCGCCACCATGCCCATTCGGGTGTCACGGTCGGCAACCCAACTGGCACCGTAACCAACAGACTCT
>JAXHUV010000431.1:0-1286 GCA_034189445.1 Pseudomonadota bacterium | reverse complement strand
TCTGAATAAAATTGAGAGAGAGAGAGAGAGAGAGAGAGAGAGAGAGAGAGACAGACAGACAGACAGACAGACAGAGAGAGAGAGACAGAGTGAGAGACAGAGAGAGAGACAGAGAGTTGTGATTCGAATGTTCTGCTACTGGCATTTTCTTGCCATCGTTCGCACATATCAAAGGAATTTATTCAATGAAAAAAGTGTGTGACTGTACACATTCCCTGACGCAGCATGATATTGGCGTGACAATATAGTCTCACAGTCGAAAAGTCATTACATTCAAAGGTACAAGAACAGAAATTATATAATGACTGGCTCTCTTATCCACACATACATACACACATTCACACACACTTACACACTGGCACAACACACATACATACTGATAAATGCAAGCGCACGAAGACATAATAATGCTACATACCAGACTATTTACAGCTTAGAAGAGCGCTTATATCATAAAAGCTCACCAAAATCAACCCAACTTTTTGTCAAACAGAAAGAAAGTAATCAACTCAAACATGCATACATACATATCAAAGGAATTTATTCAGTGAAAAAAGTGTGTTACTGCACACATTCACTGAAGTGGCATGAGATGGTCAAGACAACATGCATACATACATACATACATACATACATACATACATACATACATACATACATACATACATACATACATACATACATATCAAAGAAACTGATTCAGCCGGAAAAAAGTATGTTACTGTACACTTTCATTGAAGCGGCATAATATGGGCATGACAACATAACACTCGGAAAATCATTACACTAAAAAAAAAGAGACATTATTTCATGACTGGCTCTCTTATCCACACACATACGCACCTTCACACACACTTACATACTGACAATTACAAATCAACAGAGAGAGAGATAGATACAGAGAGATTTGAGAATCCCATTTTCTCCCTTCCCAGCATCACTCAGCTAAGCCAGCCTGCGTGCCTGGCTGTCTGACACTTGGGTCAGTCTAGAAAGAGGGCCGAAACCGGATACCATCGGTCATAAGGCGGACGCAGTGCCGGCCTGAGCTCCAGCAGCGAAATTAGCAGCTAATCAGGGACTGTGACGTGCGTCTCCACAAACAAAACCACTTGATTAGAAAGGCGCATGGTACGTCCGTTTAACGGTACCTTCTTTTTTCCTCTAACTGTAGTCCATCTCGCTTGTATCGTCCGAGTCGGCTCCTTCCATCGCAGCTGGCGGCATCAGTGACGTCATCGGTCGGACTGCCCCGCATCGTCGGTCCGCGGATCGTGACATCGGCG
>JAXHUV010000430.1:0-1294 GCA_034189445.1 Pseudomonadota bacterium | reverse complement strand
GACCTGGGAAACCGTTATGGCAGGAAGTGCATCCGAATATATCCAGCATCACCTCCAGAACCTGACGTACGGCAAATTGCCGGCAGGCTACGAGCGTGCCGACGGCACGGTACTGCAGGAAACGCAGTGGACGATGGCTCACAATGCCGCCGAAGCCTCCGATATGGGCTTTATGGCCGTGCACGTGGATTCCCTTGGCTGGTCCGTCGCTCTGGGCGTGATCTTCCTCTTTCTGTTCCGCCTGGCGGCCAGGCGCGTGACATCCGGACAGCCTGGCGGGCTGCAGAACTTCGTCGAAGTGATGATCGAATTCGTCGACAACAGCGTTAAGGAAACGTTCCACGGCAGGAACAAGGTCATTGCTCCGCTGGCACTGACCATTTTCTGCTGGGTGTTTCTGATGAACCTGATGGACCTGGTGCCGGTTGACTTCCTGCCGCAACTTTTCCACCTGATGGGTCTGGAATACATGAAGGTGGTTCCGACCACCGACGTCAACGTGACCCTGGGTATGTCTCTATCGGTCTTCTTCCTGATCATTTTCTACAGCCTGAAAGTCAAGGGCGTGGGTGGCTTCCTCGGCGAACTGACCCTACACCCCTTCTCCTCCGACAACCTGTTCCTGAAGATCCTGTTGGTGCCGGTGAACTTCCTGCTCGAAGGCGTGAGCCTGTTGGCCAAGCCGGTCTCACTGGCACTACGTCTGTTCGGTAACCTGTACGCCGGCGAACTGATTTTTATCCTGATTGCGCTGCTGCCCGTCTGGGCACAGTGGGCGCTGTCGGTACCCTGGGCGATCTTCCACATTCTGATCATTACCCTGCAAGCATTTATCTTTATGATGTTGACGATCGTGTACCTGAGCATGGCTCATGAGGACAGTCACTGATCGGACACCATTAAGCCGTAGTTCTGAACCCTAAACCCTTAAACTGAAAACCTGACTGAAAACTGGGAGTTATCATGGAAACTGTAGTTGGAATGACCGCTATCGCCGTTGCACTGCTGATTGGCCTGGGTGCCCTGGGTACTGCAATCGGCTTTGGTATCCTCGGTGGCAAGTTCCTGGAAGGCGCTGCGCGTCAGCCGGAAATGACTCCGATGCTGCAGGTTAAAATGTTCATCGTGGCAGGTCTGCTGGATGCCGTAACCATGATCGGTGTCGGTATTGCCCTGTTCTTCACTTTCGCCAACCCGTTTGTCGGCCAGATCGCCGGTTAATCGAGTCGCCAGCCGGGGGCTTTCCCCGGTCAGATGATTCTTAACAAAACAGGCGAGAGGTGAAGACGTGAAC
>JAXHUV010000043.1:0-13429 GCA_034189445.1 Pseudomonadota bacterium | reverse complement strand
GACCACGGTCCACGAACTGACCCTTGATGTCGGTCGGGTTCATTATCCGCCACAGGCCGGCCAGCAAGCCTTCGTAGGTTATTTCCTGCGGGTTGTAATACACCTGGACCGTTTCAGTGTGGCCAGTGCCGCCAGACGAAACCTGCGAATAGGTGGGATTCCGCTCATCACCACCGGCGTAACCGGAGACCGCCTCGACTACCCCGGGAATTTTTTCGTAACCGGCCTCGACACACCAGAAGCAGCCACCCGCAAAGGTAGCCACCGCCAGCCCGGGATCCTCCGGCGCGAACTCAGTGTCTTTACGGTCCTGCTTGTCAGCAGTCGCGTAAGCCGTATACAGCCCACCGGCGGACACCAGAGCCAGG
The DNA here is from genome assembly GCA_034189445.1 of Pseudomonadota bacterium. Lineage (GTDB taxonomy): Bacteria > Pseudomonadota > Gammaproteobacteria > Pseudomonadales > Oleiphilaceae > Marinobacter. The sequence continues at coordinate 13,061 of JAXHUV010000043.1, read as the reverse complement.
GCGGCCAACATACCCATAATCGTACGTTTCATCATGACTCTCCTTTATGTGGTTCCATGCTGGCAAGAGGCTGTCCCGGATTCACAAAAAATGTATGGCAGTTACCACCAACCCACAACATCCTGGATTATTAACCACTGACAGCTTCCGGCGGATTGACGAAGCTGGCACCGGCCCAGGACTCAAATCAAAGATCGCTGAACGCCTTGCCTTGGCTGGCCAGCTTCTCAAGCAAAGCCGCCGGCTCCCACTGTTTACCGCCAACGGTATCCTGATACGTCTTCACCGCCGAAAGAAGGGTGGCCAGACCTTCCTGATCGGCCCAGAACATGGGACCACCCCGGTAGGCCGGGAAGCCGTAGCCGTAGATCCAGACAATGTCAATGTCGATGGGGCGATCGGCAATGCCTTCCTGGAGGATTTTGGCGCCCTCGTTAATCATTACATACAGGCAGCGCTCGAGGATTTCCTGGCCGGTAATCTCCCGGGGCGTGATCCCCTGCTCCTTGCGGAACTGCTCGATCAGCTGTTCCACTTCCGGGTCCGGAATCGGCTTGCGGCTGCCTTCCTCATATTTGTATACACCCGCCTGGGTCTTCTGGCCAAGGCGACCCTGCTCCGCGAGCTTGTCCAGCCAACTGACCGGGACATCCTCGCCTGCCTTGCGCCGCTCTTCGCGAATGCGATACCCGACATCAATACCCGCCAGATCGGCGATCGCGAACTGGCCCATGGGGAAGCCGAAGTCAGTCAGCACCTTGTCGACCTGCTGTGGGGTAGCGCCCTCGTCCACCAGGGACATGGCTTCGGTGCCGCGCTTGTGAAGCATCCGGTTACCGACAAAACCATAGCAGTTGCCCACCATAACACCGACTTTCCCGATTTTCCTGGCGACCGCCATCACGGTGGCTTTGACCTCATCGGAGGTCTTGCTGCCACGCACGTTCTCCAGCAGCTTCATCACGTTTGCCGGGCTGAAGAAGTGCATACCGACCACGTCTTCCGGGCGTTTGGTGGCCGAAGCAATCTCGTCGATATCAAGGGTTGAGGTATTGGACGCCAGAATCGCACCCGGCTTGCAGACCTCGTCGAGCCTGGCAAAGATTTCTTTCTTGATGGCCATGTTCTCGAACACCGCCTCGATCACCAGGTCAACATCTCGGAAATCGTCATAGTTCAGGCTCGGTGTGATCAGCGCCATCCGCTGCTCCACCTGCTCCCGGGTCAGCTTGCCCTTCTTCGCGGAGTTCTCGTAGTTGCGGCGGATAATAGCCAGGCCCTTGTCCAGAGCGTCCTGCTGGACCTCGACAATGGTGACCGGAATGCCCACATTAACGAAGTTCATGGCAATGCCGCCACCCATGGTGCCCGCGCCGATGATACCCACGCTATTCACGTCACGGACCGGCGTGTCCTTCGGCAACCCCTTGACCTTGGAAACCTCCCGCTCACCGAAAAACGAATGGATCAGACCCGCGCGCTGGGGCGATTCCATGCACTCCATAAACAGTTCCCGCTCACGCTTCATGCCTTCGTCAAAAGGCAGGTTGAAGGCCGCTTCCACGGCATCGACACACTTGAACGGGGAGAACAGACCCCGGGCCCGTTTCTTCAGCTCATCACGGAACTGGTCAAAGACATCGCTGCCCTTGTCCGCGTCAATCTTGTCGGTGATATCCCGAACACGACGTACCGGCTTGCCTTCATCGATTGCTTTCCGCGCATAGGCCATGCCGACAGCGCGGATATCGTCGCCTGCTTCCACGGCATCAAGAATGCCCAGGGCCAGGGCATCGTTGGCGCCGACAAACTCACCGGTGGTGATCATTTCCAGCGCTTTCCGGGCGCCGGTCAGGCGCGGCAGCCGCTGGGTGCCGCCAGCACCGGGCAACAGGCCCAGCTTCACTTCCGGCAGCCCCACTTTGGCGCTGCTCACCGCGACTCGGTAGTGACAACTCAGCGCGGTTTCCAGGCCACCGCCCAGGGCCGTGCCATGGATCGCGGCAACCAGGGGCTTGTCGCTGTTTTCAAAACTATTCACCAGTGTCGGCAGGGTCGGCTCCTGCATGGGTTTACCGAACTCACGGATGTCGGCACCGGCGATAAACGTGCGCCCTTCGCAAACCAGCAACAGCGCCCTGGCTTCGGCATCCTTCTGGCCCTGCTCCAGGGCTGCGAGCAGACCGGCACGAACCGCCAGGCCGAGGGCGTTTACCGGCGGGTAGTTCACGGTAATTACGCCGATGTTGCCTTCCCGGTTATAGCTAACGACCTCGGACATGACTTTTCCTCGCATTATTTCTGAAATTTGGTTTTAACTAGCGAAACATGGGTATGATTTAATACAAGTTCGCTGATGGTTTCAACCACCCTTTCTTACCCTAAACACCCAGCGATTCGATATCACCCGCCAGCATCGCCAGCTGGTGGGCAATGGAACCACGAAGCTTTTCAGCAGGCACCAGGTAAGACGGCGCGGCGCAGGTCAGTGCCATAATGGTGCCGTCCTGCAGGTGGATAGGCACGCCGGCGGAGTTGATGTTGCGGTCCCACTCGCCGATAGACAGGCAGAAGCCGTGTTCCTTGTAATCTTTCATTGCCTGGTCGAGGCCGGCCTTTATCTTGGGCCAGTCATCACCGTATTTGGCGGCCATGGCATCATCAATGACCCGTCGGGCCTTATCGCTGATGACGCAGTAGTAGGCGCGACCGGCGGCGGAGGTGGCCATGGGCAGTTTCAGGCCGATGTCCATGCGCAGCAGGGAGGCTTCCGGTGGCAGCCGGTTCTCTACGTAAATCATGTGCAACCGGTCCCGGCAGGTCAGGCCCACGGACATATTGGTCTGGCGGGCAAACTCATCCATGTAGGGCTTGGCCAGCTGTCGAACCTTGAGGTTGGAGACATAGGCATAACCCAGCGCAAGCACCCCGGAACTGAGCTGGTATTTCTCCAGCTGGGTGTTGTAGCCGAGGTAACCCAGCCTGGTGAGGGTGTAGGTCATCCGCGACACGGTCGGCTTGGGCAGGCCGGTAATGCGGGCAATGTCCTGGTTACCCAGAATCACCGGGCCCTGGCTGAACGCCCGGAGCACATCCAGGCCACGGGACAGGGCTTCGACGAACTTGCGGTCTTTTTCCGGCTTCACCGGCTCACCGTCACTGGATGCCACTGTCAGTTCCGGTGAAATCTGCTTCTTTCCTGCCATAATGGGACGCCCTCCAACCGCGTCGCCCGCTCCGGTGCCCGGTTTATTAATCGGATAAATATCCAAATGTGAAACCCTTACTGCCTGGCTTTCAAATCGGCGAACCAACCGCTGCAACATACCGCTCAAAACGTTGCACGCGGCTTGCATTTCCATAACGCCCGGATTAGTCTTCAAAAGAGATTTACAAAACTTCGTTTCGCCTAATGAAACATTATTGATGCAACGGTAGCACAGATTAGTCTGGAGCCCCTACAACCGACCCCCCGATATTTGCCTTCAGGAGACGACAAATGGCTTCCGCACCCTGGAATGATTTGCTCGGTTTCAATGCCAAACTGGACGAAACCGAGCGTCAGGTTCGTGACAGCATCCGTCGCTTCTGTGATCAGCAATTGATGCCCGGCATCACCGGGGCCAACCGGCACGAAAAGTTCGATCGCACCATCTTTAACCAAATGGGCGAACTCGGCATGCTGGGTGCCACCCTGCCTGAAGAATACGGTGGCCCGGGGCTGAACCATGTCTGCTACGGCCTGATTGCCCGGGAAGTGGAGCGGGTGGACTCGGCCTACCGCTCGGCCCTCAGCGTTCAGTCTTCCCTGGTTATGTACCCGATCCATTGCTACGGCAAGGAAGCGATGAAAAAGCGCCTCCTGCCCAGGCTGGCCTCTGGCGAATACGTCGGCTGTTTCGGCCTGACCGAACCCAACCACGGCTCTGACCCCGGCGGCATGGAAACTCGCGCTAAAAAGGTCGATGGCGGGTACCTGCTCAGTGGTTCCAAAACCTGGATTACCAACTCACCGATTGCCGATGTCTGCGTGGTCTGGGCCAAACTGGGCGGCAAGGTGAACGGCTTTGTAATTGAGCGTGAAGGCACCAGGGGGCTGGAGACCCCGAAGATTGAGGGGAAATTCTCCCTCCGGGCGTCGGAGACGGGCTCCATTTTTATGGACGAGGTGTTCATTCCGGAAGAAAACCACCTTGAGGTGGAAGGATTGAAAGGCCCCTTCAGCTGCCTCAACAAGGCCCGCTTCGGCATTAGCTGGGGTTCCCTGGGTGCTGCTGAATTCTGCTGGCACGCGGCCCGTAGCTACACCCTGGAGCGGATGCAGTTCGGCCGGCCCCTGGCGGCCAACCAGCTGATCCAGAAGAAGCTGGTGGACATGCAGACCGAGATCACCATCGGCCTGCAATCTGTCCTGCAACTGGGCCGGATGATGGATGATGGCACCGCAACGCCGGATGCCATTTCACTGCTCAAGCGCAACAACTGTGGCAAGGCCCTGGATATCGCGCGGGTTGCCCGGGACATGCACGGCGGCAACGGCATTGCTGACGAGTACCATGTAATCCGCCACGTAATGAACCTTGAGGCCGTGAATACCTATGAGGGCACCCATGATATTCACGCCCTTATTCTGGGCCGTGGTCAGACCGGCCTCCAGGCCTTCTGCTAAACCCTTTCGGAAGCGGGTTTACTCAATGTCCACCGGGCGGATAACCCAGGTCCTTGCTCCTCGAACACATCCCGGAGGAAGTGGCCTTGAGCATGACCGGGTAGCCAATACCGACCGCCTGGCTGACCGCAAGATCGGCCTTGAAGGAATGCTTAAACCATCCGTTTCATGATCCGGTCACCCAGCAGATACTGGTGCGCCAGGGCGGCTGCCACGTGTACGCCGATCATAAGCCAAAGTACGTTGGCCAGCACTTCATGCACTTCTCCGCCACTGTCTTCCAGCCACTCCACTTCCGGGCCGTAGCCAAAGACTGTCCAGCCATAAAAGGTGACAGGGTTGCCTTCGCCGAGAGACGCCGCCAGGCCTGAAAGCGGCATCAGAATCATCAGGGCATAAAGTGCGATATGCCCCAGTTTGGCCATAGTCGCCCAGTGTGCGGGCGCTGCCAGGCGCGATCGGTTCAGCCATCGCCAAAGGCCACGAAAGATCACCAGCCCGAAAATGCTCAGACCCAGACTCTGGTGCCAGGCCACAAGAGCGGCCTCGGAGAGGGTATCTTCCAAAGCTTCAAACCAGACTTCACTGGCGAGCATAACCAGCAGCAGCACCGCCATGATCCAGTGCACAGCCCGGGAAACGGCACCATAACGGTTTTCAGCGTCCATCAATGCCATAGTGATTCTCCTTGATTAAAGAGTGGCGAGGCACCCTTATGGCCGGGTGCCCCGCGCTGGCTGTTAGTGATCAGTCCCGGCGTCCGCCGCGAACGGGAGCGCCATATTGATTGAATTCCTGCTCCCTGATCAGGTTCTGCTCGGCATCCCGAAGCTGTACCCGGTAGGTGCCGTCCGGGGTCTCGTCAACGGAAACATCCACGCCCGGGCCAAAGCGTCTGAGCGCCCGACCATAGGCCATAATGCGCATTTCCTCGGTGCTGTACTGCTTGAGGTTGTCCTCCGTGCGCTTGCCGTCACCGCGATGCTCATAACGGTCGCTGCCCCAACAATCGTCTTCCGCCGATACTAGCAGAGGGGTGGCGCTAAGCAAAGCAGCGACAGAGATGGCGGCAATGGTGGTGGTTTTTTTCATGGTCGAACTCCTTGGTTGGTAAAACCCTTAACCTGAACTTGGTTAGTGAAACCCATGACGGAATGTCATCATTGGTCGGCAGTCATTACATCAGGCAAACGTCGCAGAATTGTCTCGGTGAGACACCGAGTTTGTCGCAACCTGTCGCAAGGCCGGGAATTGCGACGATTTTTGACAAGATCGCGCCCAGCTGGGAAGTCAACTCCCTTATAATAACGAAGACAGACGGTAACCCAGCGGAGTAACGAGTGAGCGACTCTCCCACAATCCTGGTGGTCGATGACCATCGAGACATCCTCGATCTGGTCGGTCGCTATCTGCGGGAGCATGGCCTTCGGACAGTTCTGGCGGATGGTGACGATACCATGAAACGCCAACTGAGACAGCATTCCATCGATCTGATTGTGCTGGACATCATGATGCCCGGCGATGATGGCCTCACCCTCTGCCGTTACCTGCGAGAGCACACCGAGCTGCCGGTGATTCTGCTGACTGCCATGAGCGAGGAAACCGATCGCATCGTCGGCCTGGAAATGGGTGCCGACGATTATCTCACCAAACCCTTCAATCCCCGGGAGTTGCTCGCCCGCATCAAGGCGGTTCTGCGCCGAACCACCGCGCTGCCACCCCAGCGCAGCCCCATGGCCGGGCAGTGCGTGGCCTTTGAAGGCTGGAAGCTGGACGTCGACCGCCATCAACTGGTTGATTCCGAAGGCGTCGAGATCTCCCTGAGTACCGCTGAATACAAACTACTGCTTGCCTTCCTGGAGCACGCCGGCCGCGTGCTATCCCGGGATCAGCTGATGGATCTGACCCTCGGAAGAGAAGCGGCTGCCTTCGACCGCAGCATTGATAACCACGTCAGCCGCCTGCGCCGCAAGATCGATCCGGATGCCCGCAACCCCAGGCTGATCAAAACCATCTGGGGCGGCGGTTACCAATGGATTGCTTCGGTCGAAAGGGTAGAGCAATGAGGCTCTGGCCCCGGCGTGCTGGCGGACAGCTGGCACTGTTGCTGATTCTGGTACTGCTGATGGCACAGATCATCACCATCGTTATTCTGGCTGGCGAGCGGCAAGGTGCTTTGCGCAGTGCCAGCCTGGAGCACGTGCTTCAACGGGTGGCCGATGGCTACACCCTGGCGGATACCACAGACCCGGAGCGGCAGGAGCGCATCCTGCGGGCACTTTCCAGCCCGACGCTGCGGCTTTCCATCGACCCTTCACCTTATTTACCCGATGATCGGGCCTCCGGCATGACACGCCGGCTGGCCGATGAGCTGGGCCTGCCAAGGGAACAAGTGCGAACGGCCATCGAGGCTGATGAAAACAACTGCCTGCCAGGCCGGGAGCGGGATCACGATGACCATCGGGACTCTGAGCGGCACAATGATGGGGATGATGGGGATCACGACCATGACGAACCTCCGGATGACCGGCACGAATGCCCACCGGTTCTGGGAATTTCCGTGGCCTTGTCGTCCGGCCAATGGTTGAACGCCCGTGCCCGGCCACCGGCACCCTCCTGGCTGTGGTTAAAGGCGACGCTCACCAGCGTTGGGGTTACTGCGGTGCTGCTGACGCTGACCTTGTTGCTGGCGGTCCGTCGGATCCTGCGACCAATGAACGAGCTGAGCCGCGCGGCCCATGCCTTCGGCCGGGGCGAAAAAGTCCGGATTCCTGAAAAAGGGCCTGAGGATGTCCGGGAGGTAACCCGAGCCTTCAATCAGATGCAGGACCAGGTTGGCCGCGCCCAGGAAGACCGGGCGAGACTGCTGGCGGCCCTGGCCCACGACCTCAGGACCCCCATCACCTCCATGCGGCTGCGGGTGGAAATGCTACCGGAAAGTGAAGACAGGAACCGTCTTCTCGATTCCCTCAGAGAGATGCAGCATCTGGCCGAAGCCACCCTCGATTTCATTCGGGGCAGCACCACCGAACAGCACCGCCGTTATGATCTTGCCACCCTGCTGGACAGCCTTTGCGATGATCTTCAGCAAATGGGCCTGGCGGTGCGCTGTAAAGACAGCCCGAGATGCGTGCTCCAGGGACAGCCGGAAGCCGTCAAACGCGCGCTGCGTAACCTGATCGAGAATGCGGTGAATTATGGTGAGCAGGCGGAGGTGACACTGGAAACCACAGATACGGAGGCGGTGATCACAATAGTCGACCGGGGGCCGGGTATTCCCGAAGCGGAACGGGAGCGGGTTTTCAAACCCTTTTACCGGCTGGAACACTCACGCAATCGTGAAACAGGTGGTGCCGGCCTTGGCCTTGCCATCGCCCGCACACTGATCCGGGGTATGGGAGGAGAGGTCCGGCTGGGGGCCGGCCCCGAAGGCAGGGGCCTGGAGGTTTTGGTGACACTGCCCCGAACGCCGGCGGTACACTGAGGTCGGCGGGCCCGCCAGCTCCGACCTCAAGCAGAAACTCCCCCGAAGAGTGCGCCCACCCCGGCGGTCATCGCCATCGCCAGCGCCCCCCAGAAGGTGACACGCGTCGTGCTCAGGAGCGGGGGCGCGCCGCCAGCCTTTGCTGACAGATAGCCCAGCAAACCCAGAAAAACCAGTGAACTGCCCGAGACCGCCCACATCAATTGGGAAACCGGACACAGAAGCACTATGAGCAAAGGCAGCGCGGCGCCTATGGAAAAGGTGCCGGCCGATGCCAATGCAGCTTGCAAGGGGCGCGCTGCCAGAACTTCGGAAATACCCAGTTCATCGCGCGCATGGGCACCGAGCGCATCGTGCGCCATCAACTGGCTGGCCACCGCGGAGGCCAGTTGCGGGTCCAGCCCACGGTCGACGTAAATCGCTGCCAGTTCAGCGTGCTCAGACTCCGGGCTCTCTTCCAGCTCTTCCCGCTCCCGATGCAAATCGGCACGCTCGGTATCGGCCTGAGAGCTGACGGAAACATACTCTCCCGCTGCCATCGACATGGCGCCGGCAACCAGGCCCGCCACGCCAGCAACCAGTATGCCCTGGGCATTCGCTCCCGTAGCGGCTACCCCAAGAACAAGGCTTGCCGTGGAGACAATGCCGTCGTTTGCACCCAGTACAGCGGCTCTTAACCAACCGGTTCTATGGGTTTTATGGTACTCCGAGTGTTTCATGGGCCTCTCCGGAAAAATTATATTTCTGTTATACAGATCAAGGCCGGTTCCCGGCAATATCTTTGCCAACAGCGCACCGGGCAGGCAGCCAGATTGTGACGCACAGGCCAGAGTGGCCATCGGGTCGATCGCCCAGGGTAAGCTGACCACCATGAAGTTCGGCGATGCGTCGGGCGATGGCAAGTCCGAGACCGGCGCCGCCACCGAGGCGCTGATCCAGGCGGACAAAGCGGCTCAGTGCCCGTTCCCGATCCTCGACGGATATACCGGGGCCCTGGTCGCACAATGTGAGGTAGTAACCCTCGCCGGAGGGAGTCAGTCGGGTTTCAATAATCGTGTGCTCCGGACTGTACTGAATAGCGTTCGCCAGCAGGGAGCGCATCAGGGTATTGATCAGTGCGCTGCGACAGCAAACCAGGGCCTGGCCGACATCGTCCCGGAGCACGGGTTCGATGTGCTTTTCCAGGGCCAACGGTGCGACGTCGGCGATACTCTGCTCAACAATCGCGGACAGATTGTGGTATTCCGGCGTGAAATCGGCACCGGAGTCAACCCGATTCAACAGTAACATCTGCTCCACCAAGTGCACCATTCGGTCCACCGACAAGGTAAGATTACCGTATTGTTCCGGGTCTTTCTGACAGATTTTTTCCAGGTTCAGCCGCAGCGCCGTCAACGGTGTACGCAGTTCATGGGCGGCGTCCGCCGAGAAACGCTGTTCCCGTTCGAGGGCCTGGTTGAGGCGCCTCAGCAGGCCGTTCACCGCTTGAACCAATCCGGCCACCTCCTTCGGTGCCTGGCGGTCGTCCAGGGGGTGGATATTTTCCGGCGCCATGTTGCGAATCGGCTTCTCAAGTTTTCTGAGGGGCTGGAAGCCCACCTGTATCGACGCCAATACTGCCAGCGCAAGCAGAGGAAGAATCATCAGAAAGGGCAGTACATTGCCAAGGGCGATTTCCTGACTGAGCTCGTTTCTGACGTCCTCGCGCTGGGCGGTGCGAATCCAGAAACCGGTTACCGGGTCTTCAAGGGTAAAGGTGCGCCATTGGTAGCCGGCCACTTCCTGCCAACCAAAGCCAGGCACCAGGCCCTGTGAGTCATTGGCCCGAAGGGTGTCGAGAACCGGCTCAAGCGCCGGAGACCAAACCTCAAAGGCAAGTTTGCGTTCATATTTATGCCCAGCGCCGCCGGGCAGGATTTCATCATCTTCTTCGCCGCCCCGGTAAGCGCTATCCGGAAGTTGCAGGGTTTTTGCCAGCGTCTGGGAGAGTTGGTCGACGGATTGCGTGGACGAGAGGTACTGTACCAGGCCCTGAACGATGCGGGTGCTTTGGGCAAGTTCGGCGTCGAAAATCTCTTCCAGTTGATGGTCACTGACGAAGAACCCCCACCCGGCCGCAATCAGAGTGATGAAAAACACCGTGCTGGTGACCAGAAGTATCAGTTTTCGGGTCAGGCTCATTCCGTAAAAATCTCTGCCGCGGCCTTGCTGTCCAGCAGATACCCAACGCCCCGGAGCGTGCGGATGGTTTGCTTGCCAACACGCCGCCGCAGGTGATGGATGTGGACTTCAAGCGCATTGCTTTCGACGCCCTGTTCCCAGCCATACAACTGTTCTTCCAGCCGACGGCGTGTTGCCACCTGATCCGGGTGCCGCATCATATAGTGCAGGACCTGGAATTCGCTGCGCGGCAGAACTACCATTTCGGCACCTGTCTTAAGCTGGCCCGTGTCCGGATCCAGAATCAGCCCGCCAACTTGCAGACCTGCTGTTCGCATACCTGTTCCGCGTCGGGTAACGGCGCGGATTCGAGCCTTCAGTTCCGTCATTGCGAAGGGTTTGGTCAGGTAGTCATCCGCACCCGCATTCAGGCCCCGCAGTTTTTCGTCCAGATCCACGCGCGCGGTCAGAATGATGACCGGTGTTTCAATACCCTCACCACGGACCCGGTTGACGATATCAAGACCATCCATTCGTGGCAGGGTCAGATCCAGGATCGCCAGATCGAAACGCTCATTGAGGAGCGCGTTAAGGGCCTGCTGGCCGTCATCCAGCCAATCAACGGTATTCCGCTCGTCGCGCAACATGCCCAGCATGGTGTTGGCCAGCAGGTGATCGTCTTCTATAAGCAATATTCGCATATTTCAGGAATCCGGTTGGTTTTCAGCTCAGCGGGTGATCGTTGGAGGTATTGTAATCGATACCGCCGGTTTTACTTTGCTGGCCCAAACCAGGGCCGGCTTTTCCAGACCAGGGTTGCAGCAGGAAAAGGCGATAGTGTTGGTTCTCTTGAACCGGTTTGGCTAAACCTTCGAGCCGCTTGAGCATCGCTGTATTACTTTTTTCCACGGCCAGTGCCATTGATTCCGGGAAGTTGCCCTTTTCAAGCCGATGGACGATCACATCCTCGTCAATGGTAATGACCGAACCCTGGCTGTAGAAGCGCGCCGAGAAAGGAGCCTTGTCCAGATAATACAGGTTTTTCGCGGTCAAGCCGGGGATCTGATCAACCCTGGCCACAAGATCCCGCTCTGTTCTCAGTTGTTCCGGATGAAGGACAAGCCAGCCCCCGGCGACCACAGCTATCACCGGTATCAGCGATGCAGCCGCCAGGGCCGGGCCCGGCATTGGCCGGGTGAGCCCCCTGGGCCAGAGACTTGAGGCCAGCACTGCGAGGAACGGAAGACCCGGAAGCACGTAGGTCCAGAGGATATTGCCCGATAGCGTAAAAAAGATAGCCGGGCTCAGCGCGGAGGCCAGAACCAGCCCGCCAACGCCCGTTTCACGAGACTGCCATTGATGCTGTGGCGGTTGGCCGCGCCAGTAGCTGACGCCAAAGGCGGCAATAGCAATCAGGCCCCAGGGAAAGCTGGCCGCAACAAGGTATAGCCAGATGGTGCCCCGGGTAAACTCGTGGGCGTTGCCATAAAGGTCCCCCTGCCAGTTGCTGACCAGGAACCGCTTGATGTGCTCTCCGACGATAAAGTAATCAAGAAACCCCGGCGTCTTGAGCTCAGCCAGGACATACCAGGGCGTGGCAAGGGCCAGCATCAGCAGGGTCCCGCGAAGCCAGGGGAGTTGCTGCCAGAGTGTGCGCCAGCGTTGGGTAGCGGCAACCCACAGAAACACCGGCAGCCCGGTGAGAACCAGGACCAGCGGGCCTTTGGCGAGCAGACCGATGGCAAGGCCGACGAAAAACAACCAGCCCCATAACACCGGCCCGCCCTGAAGACGGACAATCAGGCCGGTCAGCACCAGCGTTGAACCAAGGGCGAGAAAGGAATCGGTCATCACCGTGCCCGCCGTCAGGAACCCCAGGGCCATGGTGGCATAAATGAGCGCCGCCCAGAGGCCGGATAATCTGGCTGCTTCACTGTTGCGTTCAGGGTGCAGATAACGACGCAGTGTATAGGTCAGATAAACGATAACTGCATTGGCCAGCCAGGAGGGCAGCCGGCCAGAAAATTCTGAGACACCCAGTAATTTGAACGACAGTGCCTGCGCCCAGAAAGACAGTGGTGGCTTGCCCCAGAACGGAACACCGTCGTCGAACCAGGGTGTTATCCAGTCGCCGGTTTCGGCCATTATGCGGGCAATTTCCGCGTACCGGGGTTCCGTGGTGTCCGCCAGCGGTAGCATGGCCGTCAAGCCCAGCCTAACGGCAAGTACTGCCAACAAAAGCCACAGCAGGGTGTTAATGTTTTTGGTCATTTTCGGCCACTCGCAGTTGGGGCACTGCAGGCTGGGCAGTGTTATCGCTGTCTTCCGCAACAATAAAAACGGGGCGCTGTTTGGTTTCCATGTAAATGCGCCCCACATACTCTCCCAGCAGCCCGACACACAACAGTTGAACGCCGGAAAGTAGCGTAATCATGGCAATCATGGAGGCATAGCCCGGTGTGGAAATGCCAAAAATCAGGGCCTGCAGGACTTGCCAGGCACCGAAAAGGCCGCCAGCGCCTGCCGCAAGCAGGCCGAGAAACAGAGCAATGCGCAGCGGACGGGTGGAAAACGAGGTAATCCCTTCCATTGCCAGGCCCATAAGTTTCAGATAGTTCCACTTGGTTTTGCCTGCCGCTCTTGGGTCACGATCAAATTCCAGAGTGACCGTTGGCATACCGACCCAGGCGAACATTCCCTTCAGGTAGCGATTGCGCTCGGGTAACCGACCGAGGGCAGCCACCGTAC
>JAXHUV010000429.1:0-1296 GCA_034189445.1 Pseudomonadota bacterium | reverse complement strand
TATGCGCCAGTTTTTGCAGCAGGGACTCAATGAGAGCGCGCCACTGAAAGAGAGTGTTGAGCAGTTGTTGGCGGTGGTTCCGGAGCGGCGTTCCCCGGACCGCCGCAAGTCGGCGGTTCCAAATCCGGCTGCCGGTGGCGGGGGTGATGCCTGATGCTGCGATCCAGGCGGCTGGAAGTGGTTCTCTCCCTTGAGAAACGCAAGGAACAGGAAGCCCTGGAACGAATGGGCGAGGCCCGAACGCTGGCCGAACAGCAGCGCGAACAGGTGCGGAACCTGAATCGTTACCAGCAGGAGTATCGGGATCAGATCCGCAATAGCCAGCATGGCGTGGTGCAGGTGTCCCGACTACAGGCCTGGCAGGCCTTTATCGGGCAACTGGATCAGGTGATCCGGCAGCAGCAGAAACAGCTGGAGCAGGCTGAAAAGGTCTTTGAGGCACACAAGCTGGAATGGCAGCAGGCCTGGGAGCGGCGGCGCGGCATGGAAAAGTACATCGAAACCTGCCGGCAACAGGAGCAGAAAGAGCGGGATCTCCGGGAGCAGAAGCTCTCGGACGAAGCGGCCGGGCGGGCCTTTAACCGCCGCAGGCACTGAATCCAAATCAAGCGAATACGAGTGCAAAACCAGACACTCGGCTATCCTTGCCTGAAGATGGGCTAATTGATTGCTTAAGTCCGACAGGCTGCTGGCATGTTGTTGCTACTCACGGGTTACGCCGGGAGTGAGCCGCCGGAGTGTTTTGGCATCACAATTGCCTTATTTATTGCAGTCAGTGAATTAACCGCCCAAACACAGGCCGGATCCGGCAAAGTGAGGGCGACAATGCGATAAAAGCGGCAAGAGGTTGCCATGGCCCAGATGGTTTTCCCCCAAACTCCCGCGCCCGGAACACAGAAAGATCCCGGCTCGCCCAAATCCGGAACCAGCCGGGATCCGGCTGACAGAAAAAGCGATTTTGAATCCGTCTCTCAGACCGAGCAGAAGCGGCTGGATCGCCAGAAAGTGGACCGAAACGCCAATGCAAAGTCTGCTGATCGCTCCCGGTCTGCCCGGGACAATGCTTCCGAGACCAAAGCCGAAACCAACGCCAACGCAAAGGCCGGCGAGAAGGCCGAAACCACCTCCGGTACCGAGTCCAGGGAATCCGGTGAGTCCCTGGTTGCCAGTGATGATGCCGAGCCAACGCCAACCCTGCTGCCACTGACGTTTGCTGAGTTGCAGTCGTGGTTAAGTCCGCAAACCGACCGTTCCGGTGCTGCGGCCTTGTCGGCAACCCGCCCGGGAACCGGTGGC
>JAXHUV010000428.1:0-1303 GCA_034189445.1 Pseudomonadota bacterium | reverse complement strand
CGTCTAAAACAACAAACACCATTGCTGAGATTGCGACTAAGGCACAGAAGCAAACTAAGGTGCAATAGCAAACTCGACGACAACAATCACCAGTGCTGAGATTGCGACTAAGGCAAAGAAGCAAACTAAGGTGCAATAGCAACCTCTAAAACAACAAACACCATTGCTGAGATTGCGACTAAGGCACAGAAGAAAACTAAGGCGCAATAGCAACGTCTAAAACAACAAACACCATTGCTGAGATTGCGACTAAGGCACAGAGGCAAACTAAGGTGCAATAGCAACCTCAATAACAACAAACACCAGTACTGAGATTGCGACTAAAGCACAGAAGCAAACTAAGGCGCAATAGCAAACTCAATAACAACAAACACCAGTGCTAAGATTGCGACTAAGGCACAGAAGCAAACTAAGGTGCAATAGCAACCTCTAAAACAGCAGACACCATTGCTGAGATTGCGACTAAGGCACAGAAGCAAACTAAGGCGCAATAGCAACCTCAATAACAACAAACACCAGTGCTGAGATTGCGACTAAGACACAGAAGCAAACTAAGGCGCAATAGCAACCTCAATAACAACAAACACCAGTGCTGAGATTGCGACTAAGGCACAGAAGCAAACTAAGGCGCAATAGCAACCTCAATAACAAGAAACACCAGTGCTGAGATTGCGACTAAGACACAGAAGCAAACTAAGGCGCAATAGCAACCTCAATAACAACAAACACCAGTGCTAAGATTGCGACTAAGGCACAGAAGAAAACTAAGGCGCAATAGCAACCTCAATAACAACAAACACCAGTGCTAAGATTGCGACTAAGGCACAGAAGCAAACTAAGGCGCAATAGCAAACTCAATAACAACAAACACCAGTGCTGAGATTGCGACTAAGGCACAGAAGCAAACTAAGGCACAGAAGCAAACTAAGGCGCAATAGCAACCTCAATAACAACAAACACCAGTGCTAAGATTGCGACTAAGGCACAGAAGCAAACTAAGGCACAGAAGCAAACTAAGGTGCAATAGCAACCTCAATAACAAGAAACACCAGTGCTGAGATTGCGACTAAGACACAGAAGCAAACTAAGGCGCAATAGCAACCTCAATAACAACAAATACCAGTGCTAAGATTGCGACTAAGGCGCAGAAGAAAACTAAGGCGCAATAGCAACCTCAATAACAACAAACACCAGTGCTAAGATTGCGACTAAGGCACAGAAGCAAACTAAGGCGCAATCTCAGCACTGGTGTTTGTTGTTATTGAGTTTGCTATTGCGCCTTAGTTTGCTTCTGTGCCTTAGT
>JAXHUV010000427.1:0-1304 GCA_034189445.1 Pseudomonadota bacterium | reverse complement strand
CTTGCCCAGAGATGTGATCGACGTGCGCAAACATACCATTGGTTACGTCAGCCAGTTCCTTCGGGTGATTCCCCGGGTCTCTACCCTGGAGGTGGTCATGGAGCCCGCACGTCGGCTCGGGATCAGCCGTGAAGAAAGCCTGGCCCGAGCGCAGGACCTGTTACGTCGGCTGAACATTCCCGAGCGACTGTGGAGTCTGGCTCCGTCGACCTTTAGCGGTGGTGAGCAGCAAAGGGTCAATATTGCCCGGGGGTTCGTAGTGGACTACCCGGTGCTGCTGCTGGATGAGCCCACGGCATCCCTCGATGCCGGCAACCGGGAGGTTGTTGTGGACCTGATACGCAGTGCCCGGGACAGCGGCTCTGCAATTGTTGGCATTTTTCATGACGCCGACGTAAGGAACCGGGTGGCTGACCGTGCCATTGCGCTTGGTGCCCGCAAGATGCACTCCATAGCAGAGGAGATACAGTCGTGAGCCTAACCGATCTGAATGACGCCGGAACGGATTCCCCTAGTCGGCTGGGGCCCAGCGGTTCCATGGTGTTGACCAATGCCAGAGTGGCGACAGAGAACGAACTTTTTAACGGTACAGTGCACATCCAGAACGGGATGATTGCCGATGTTGACCGGGGCCGCTCACAGCTTTCCGGAGCACTGGATTGCGGTGATTCGATACTGATGCCGGGTATGGTGGAGTTGCACACAGACAATCTGGAAAAACATATTGCACCCCGCCCTGGTGTACTGTGGCCCTCCATACCGGCTGTAATCACACATGACGCCCAGATTGTCGCTTCCGGAATCACCACTGTGTTTGATGCCATCTCAGTAGGGGATATTGTTGCAGGGAGCACCCGCCTGACGACTCTGGAAACCATGGTAAATGCACTGCGAGTCAGCAAGCGGGACAGAATGATGAGGGCTGACCATTTTCTGCACCTGCGCTGTGAAGTCAGTCATCAGGGTGCCCTCGATATGTTCCGTTCTCTGGTGGATCAACCCATGTTGCAGCTGGTTTCCATCATGGATCACTCCCCCGGACAGCGGCAGTTTGTGAATCTGGACAAGTACCGTGAGTACTATATGGGTAAGCATGGCATCAGTGCCGGCGAGATGGAGGAGTTTATCCGCACCCGGCAGGAAGACAGCCGTCGCTACAGTGACCGATACCGGAAAGCCATTGTCGGGATCTGCCGGGAAAGGGGTATACCCTTGGCGAGCCATGACGACGCCACCACGGAACATGTGGAAGAGTCCGCCGGTTTCGGCATGAGCATTGCTGAATTCCCGACTACTCTGGAAGC
>JAXHUV010000426.1:0-1306 GCA_034189445.1 Pseudomonadota bacterium | reverse complement strand
CTGGAGCCGTTGACCGGGGATGCTGACCTGGTGGAAGTCGATCTGGACCAGCAAACCGTGGCGCTGCCGGAAGGGGTGGATGCCTCAGAGGCGGCGCGGATTGTGACCGAGACCGGTTACCCGGCCGAGCGGTTTGAGGCTGCGCCCGAACCTGCCAGTTGCTGTGTTTCCAGGCACAAGGAGAGCGAGGGCGACGACGGGCATCGGGATCAGCCGTCTCGGAAGGACAGCGGGTCGCTCTCCGACAGCAGGCCTGCGGAAGCTCCGGGTACCGAAGACGGACAGGTTCACCTGTCGGTGACCGGCGCTACCTGCGCCTCCTGTGTCAACACCATTGAGAAGGCCCTGATGTCGGTGGGTAGTGTGAGCCATGCCCATATGAATCTGGCGGACAATACCGCCACGGCCACGGGAAACGCGGATCCAGAGGCCCTGGTGAAGGCGGTTGAGAGTGCCGGGTATGGCGCCAGCGTAATCCAGGACGAGGACGAAGCGGACGACCGTAAGCAGGCGCAGGACAAAAAGCAATACAAGTCCCTGCTGATCAAAATGGCGGTCAGTCTGGGGCTGGGCCTCGGTCTGATGGTCTGGGGTATCGGCTTTGGCACCATGATGGTGACCGATGCCAACCAGGGCACCTGGCTTGGGCTGGGTGTGCTGACGCTGATTGTGATGGCCGTCACCGGCGGGCATTTCTACACCGGGGCCTGGAAGGCATTCCGGCATCATAACGCCAATATGGATACCCTGATTGCTCTGGGTACCGGCACCGCCTGGCTCTATTCCATGGTGGTGGCCAGTGTGCCCGGCGCGCTGCCGGAGATGGCGAGGCATGTGTATTTTGAAGCCTCGGCGATGATTATCGGTCTGATCAATCTGGGCCAGGCGCTGGAGCTGCGGGCCAAGGGCAAGACCTCGGAAGCGGTGCGCCGTTTGCTGGACCTGCGCGCCAAAACCGCCCGGGTGATCCGAAACGGTGAAGAACGGGACATTCCGGTGGAGGAGGTTCGCAAGGGCAACCAGATCCGGGTGCGGCCCGGGGAGAAGCTTCCGGTGGATGGCGTCATCGCCGAAGGCTCGACCCGCATTGATGAGAGCATGCTCACGGGCGAGCCGATGCCGGTCAGCAAGTCGGAAGGTGATGAGGTTTCCGCCGGCACCCTGAACACCCACGGCTCGATTGTCTACGAGGCTACCCGGGTAGGCAGCGAAACGGCACTGGCGCAGATCATCAAGCTGGTGAAGAAAGCCCAGGGCTCCAAGCCTGCCATTGGTCGGCTTGCCGACAGGATCTCCTCGGTGTTCG
>JAXHUV010000425.1:0-1333 GCA_034189445.1 Pseudomonadota bacterium | reverse complement strand
ACAAGAACAGAAACGAGCCACAGCGCTTATTGCCGTCGGCCAGTGGGTGATTTTTGATGACGAAGTAAAGCAGATGGGCGGCTCGGGAAGCGATATTGGGATAGAAAAGCTCATCTCCGAAACCCTGCTCGATGGTAGCCAGTGCAGAGGCGAGGCCATCCCCACGTAACTGCCCGAACAATTCCGTTGCCTCGCCCTTAATGATTAAGGTTTGTTTCAAGCTCGCCAATGGCCTCAAGTGCTTCATTCAGCATCAGCGGCTGCATGTCTGGCTGCTTTATGCCGACTTCCGCCAACTGCTGTTCATCATAGCCCTGCAGGAGGCTCCAAGAGCGGGCATAGTCGCTGATCACTCGCGCAACGACTGCACCTTCGTTGGAAACAAGGCCTTGATTGGTGAGTGTGCGGCTTAATAGGTTTACCGCTTGTTCAAACTCAATGCCACGCTCAGTCAACCGGCGCCGATTGAGTGAATATCCCCGGACCAAGTGATCCTTGAGAACTTTGGTAGCCCATTGGCGGAACTGCACGCCGCGTTGGGACTTCACTCGGTAGCCAACAGATATGATGACATCCAGATTATAGTAATCGACTTGGTAGGTTTTCCCGTCGGCGGCAGTTGTTGCATTTTTTGCAACAACTGAAATTCGATCGAGCTCGCCTTCCTTGAACACATTGCGGATATGGCGAGAAATTACTGACTTGTCCCGATCGAACAGATTAGCCATTTGGTCCAAGTTGAGCCAGGCAGTTTCCTGATACAGCGTCACTTCCAGCCGCGCTTCGCCATCGCTTGAGGTGAAAATCCGTACTTGCTGTTCATTCATGACTTCTCCTTGTCTTTTCGTCCAAGCGAAACAGTATAGCGGGTGCCCTTTTGGACACCAGACGGACGTATGCTATTCACTTGCCTTCTAGTCCTTTCTATAGCTTCCGCACCACAAATTGCATCACCGCTCCAACACCGGTTTCGCGGCCGATCTGATCCTCGGTGTAACCTTCCAGAATCAGATAGCCCCCGGGCTTTAGCGCCTGCCTTGCCATTGTTAAAGAATGCTGCCGGACGTGGGGCGGGGTATGGGCAAAGATCATCACCACCGCCGAGAAAGCATCGGACTCCGGGGTATAAGCCGCCAGATCCGCATGGACTGTTTGAATGCTTACACCGCGCCGCCAGGCACAAGGCTTTTCCTGCCGTATTTGATTTCGCCAAGCGTCTGAATAAGTATGTAACCTACCAAACTTAAGGGTTATTTGCTTATTATGTCCAACACCGCCATCCGCTATCTCACCATGCTCCGAATGGTGCCGCGCCATCCCCGGGCGATCACTA
>JAXHUV010000424.1:0-1345 GCA_034189445.1 Pseudomonadota bacterium | reverse complement strand
TTGAACCTCCCCACGGCTAAAGCCGGGGAATTCCCATTCTTGTTACGCTGCCGGTTGCCCGGCAGCTTGGCGTACTGGGTTCAGGGCCGGTTCATGCGGCCCGCCCGTTGGAGCATCAAGAACCAACGGGCAGCACTTGCCGCACCAGTCCCGGATGTTCATCGCGGCATTGGCATCGGCGTGCGCCTTGTATCCACAACGTGTGCAGACGTAGGCGTGTTTATGGCGTTTGTTAACGGCACCGCAGCGGGCGCATGACTGGCTGGTGTAGCGAGGACAAACCTCATCCACCGCCACGCCCGCTGCCAGGGCCTTGTAGCGTACAAACGTTTCCAGTTGATAAAACGGCCAGTAGTCTCGATTCTTTCCGGCATCCGTCTTGGTTGATTTCCGTTGTTTAGCGGAATTTCGGATACCGGAAAGGTCTTCCAAACGAATTCCGGCGTTCAGGCGTTTTGCAAGCGCTACCAGATCCTTGCTGATGCAGTGGTTGACGTGCGTTACGATGCGCTGCTCGCGGTGGTTGAGTTTTTTGATTGCGTTGTGCTTCCCCATAGACTGGAGTTTCTTTCGGCGTTCGGCGAATACCCGGCGGACATGCCGGATTCTAGCCGCTTTCCAGAAAACTACCGGACCGTCCGGGGTCGCGGCCGCGACAGGGATGTTCTGCCCCCGATCGACACCAATCCAGCGGCCTGAATCTTGTGCGTCGGGAACGTCCATCGACGCTGAGATCAGGACATACCAGATTCCACGGCTCGATCGTAAGAGCTTAATGCTTCCCGCCTTGGCGGAACCATCTTGCAATTTGATCAGTATGTCCCGATGGGACGCGCTGTGTACTTCCAGGGGAATCCGTTTTCTGATGTTCCGCAGCAACCCGAACGAGATGCTGAACGTGTCGCCAACGCTGTGTAGCGTCCAGTTCTGGTTGTTGGTTTCGAGCGGAAGGCGTCGAAAGCGCTTTACCCTGGTTTTAGCGGTGGCATTGCGGATAGTTTGGTTTATCCATGCCGACCCTATTTCTACGGACGCAAACGATTTACTGGTCAGTTTACGTTGATCTGCTTTCGGCATCGACAGGATGGTGTTGGCAACCTCGGTATTCAACCGTTCCAGACGCAGAAACGCATCGGCCTTGACTCGGTTCAGCCGCAGAAACGGGAGTTTCAGTGTTTTGGTTAGTGTTGCCATAATTAAATACTATGGTTTCTTGCGGGATAATGCAAGGAAGGATATCGCCCTACATCCCCATGGCTAAAGCCAAGGGCTTTACGGCGATTTTTGGTAACAAAAAACATCCGCTCGCTCATCACCACGCCCCTTTACCACGCGGGCACGGCGG
>JAXHUV010000423.1:0-1349 GCA_034189445.1 Pseudomonadota bacterium | reverse complement strand
TGATTGCCTGTTTCATGACGGATTCGGCCTGCGATAATGGCGGGAGCGATATTCAGCTCACTCGCCAGCTTTCGGACCGAGGTTGCGAGAGTAATCTCGCGAAAATCGATGTTGTCGGGCAGTAAGGCTCGCTGCGCCAGGGCGTCGGCTTGCTGTTCCTTGTCATTTCCGGACTCGGCATCCAGGTTGTCGATAAACCACGCCTCGCTTCCATCAAGATGCAACGCAATATGGGCAAGCTCATGCATCAGGGTAAACCAGAAGTTATCGAGCCTTTCATGCCGGAGAGTGAGCGCAATAACTGGGCTGTCATTGGTGCCCACGCAGGCGGCACCGTCAAGGTAAGTCTTGGGCAGGTGCGGTTCGATAACGAGGTGGATGCCTGCCTTTTCAAGATATTCTCGCGCCAGTTCCGGCCCTTTGTCAGACCACGAGAGACGGCTGAGATTCTGCATCCATTCCAGAGTTACCGTGCCTTTCACGTACGAGCATGGTAACTGCCGTTCTGCTGCTTTTTGCAACACCCTTGCCTGCCAGGCCCACAAGGCGTAGGGGTCGCTGACTTTGTCGTTAGTGCGCAGGTGTGCAGTGGGGCGTAGCATTGTCGGCTCCAGATCAAAGCCACCTCGGATACGCCTGAATAAACGAGTCAGCCACTCCGCTGCGTATTCCTTCAGTTCTGGAAGGGAGCCCTCAAAGCCTTCGAAATACCCGCGCTTGCGCATTTCCGCCAATGGGAACGCTTGCCAGTCGATCGCTCTCTCACTTGCAGCCTCCTGAACTGGCTCTTGTACCAAGATGTCCGCCGGTATGCCCAGGCCATGGTTCAGCCTACGAATCATGTTCAGGCTAAGGGGGCGGACGCCATTCAGTACTTCGCTAACCTTGGAGGCGGAACCGATAAAGGGAATGAGATCTTTGTTCTTCAGCCCCTGTTGTTCCATACGGAAACGAATGGCTGTTACTGGGTCGGGAAGGTCAATGGGGAACCGGTGCTGTTCGTACTGTTCGATCAGCATAGCCAACACTTCCAGCTCGTCAGCTTCCCGGGAACCCTCCTGTGGATCAGCATCCATCAGCGCCATGAGGCGCCCCAGAGCAGCCTCGTGCTCTTCCGGAGTTTTGACGATTTTGAGATGGTCCATGATGCCGTTCCCTCAGAATGTTTTCTTGCTGTATTCAGCGTGTGTCCCAACCCACTCCACCACGACGATACCGCTTTGATAGCGCACTTTGACCACTAGTGTCCCGTCTGGTTAATTCGCTGATCTACTGCGTGGCGCTGAGGTCCCTGGCCAAGGCGCCAGTGCGCAGGTGTGGTGGTTCCACATCAAGTGCTGGCAACACCG
>JAXHUV010000422.1:0-1353 GCA_034189445.1 Pseudomonadota bacterium | reverse complement strand
AACTGCGAATAAAGTCGAAAAGTGGCCTGATTACACTCCATTGTGAACGAGAGTTGGGCGGGCGCACTTCGGGACTCAGAGACTGCATTCTATGCTTCGGTTTGGGCAGACAGTTGTTTAATCCCACCATTGACTTACCGGCTCCTACGGGCCACCAACAGTTCATACCCTGAGAATTGCGGGCCTTTGGTCACAATCACCGACGCTAATTCTATTTTTGATTAGCCATAGTTGCTGTCCTGAGTTTCGTCCCGCCCACTTGCCTCCATCGTTCACAAATCAAAGAAAGTGTAACAACACTTCCATCTACACCATTCCCGCATGCTGCCCTTTGCGGCACTACCTAACCAAGGATATTGCAAGAGCTACAGAAACAAGCCCAACAGCAGCAACAACCACAAAAAACAAGAACCACAACCCCAACTACACCATCAGAGGAAAGAACAACCATCAAACAAATATCGGCCACACAGCTTTGCATACCATTATCCAGCTCAACGCCCAGAGCACTTGACCACTAATCCGGAAAGACACGCGCCCATCAACTGACCCATCCGATCTTCAAACAATGGCCACCTGCATGCCCAGACCACTCACCCCAGTCAACGAACCGCGAGGTGCCGGAATTCACTAACGCCAAACAACGAGACACAAAATCACGTCATGATTTGAGACAGCCTTAATTTTCCGCTCGACTACCCAACCAGAAACTCAAGCAACAACAAGCGGGATGTACCCACTTAATTTGCTTTCGACCAACTCCACCAGCCTCCAGGCATCGCAACAAACGACATGGTCACAAGACTGAATAACCCCAAACTAAAGAACAACCATCAACATGACGCTAAACACAAGATCTACAACGACAACGTATAACTACAACAACATGAACAACAACATGATCCATAACAACTACAGCAACATGAGCAACTACAACAACAATATCAACAACTACAACAGTTAAAACAAGAACAGGTACGCCAACAACACCAACAGAACAACAACCAATAGAACAACAACAACCTCAGCACTAACAAGATCAGCAAAGACTACAGCACCACCAACAAAAACAGCAAGGAATGACTAGTACTATACTACAAGAAAACAACATCTTCATGAACAAGAAGAAGAACAACAACAACAAAATCAACAACAACAACACACCATCAGCAACAGTAACTGCAACAACAACAACATAAACAACAACAACAGCCACAATAGCGTCAGCAACAACTAAAACAACGTAAGCGACAACAACACCAGCAACAACACTACACCAACATCAGCGTCAACAACATATCCTAAAACACCAGCGACAACAAATCAAGCACCAACAAAACATCAACAAGAACA
>JAXHUV010000421.1:0-1358 GCA_034189445.1 Pseudomonadota bacterium | reverse complement strand
TCCAAACCAATAGTCAGAGCCGACGATCCCCACAGCGCCAAGCCCTCCCAGAAAGAAACATTGACAGGCCAAACTATTTCTGATCAGACATCAGTGCTGCTGATTGGTGACTCTGTGATTCGTTTCATAGACCCAGATAAACTCTCCCACCCAGGTGAAGTGACTCAGAAATTGTGTGCCTCTGGTCTCACTGTCTTTGATGTATGTGAGTGGCTGTACAGACGCCCCCACAATGACAACGTCACGCGTGTAACAATACACGTTGGCGTAAACAGCTGTAAGGCCGGAATCATCAATGAAAAAGAATGGGCTGACGTCATCACTCTGACTCACAAAGCATTCCCACACGCCTCCATTCACCTCAGCTCTATCGTGCCCGCTCAAGGCAGACATAACTTTAATAACAGCATACTGCCGTCAAACCGCAACCTCCAAGCCGCATGTACCCGGCTGAAGGCTGTGTTCATTGACAACGAGCCGATCTTTGTGACCAAAAATGGTACTTCGAGAGCTGCGTTGTACAATGACCTCACGCACCCCAGTGTAAAGGGGACGGCCAGGCTGGCAATCAATCTCAAGTACGCTGGTCAGCTTGGTGAACGCAGCAAGTTACCAATGAGAAACCAGCAACCAATGAGAAACTATCATTCAAACACCCCTTTTCAACGCCAGCATCGTTTTCAAGATCAGCGCACCTACCATAGTGGCCAGGCATCGACTATGCATCCCCAACAATACGCAGCTTACCCACCTCCATTGCCCCACTGTGAGTTCCCCCCTCTGATCCGAAACAACTCCGTGAATATCCCCGACACCCCACTCCGCCCCCCATCGCCATACCCGATGGCTGCAAGGCCTATACAAGCAAACACAGTTCACTGGCAGCCATCAGCAAACTGGCCGCCTCCTGCAGAGAGGTCACAGTGTGACCACCCCCGACCTGACCACCCACCAACGCAAAACTACTGGCCGCCGTCAGCAGAGAGGTCACAGCATGGCCACCCGCGACCTGACCAACCACCAGCAATACACCCCAGCGCTATTCATCCAGCTGCGCTGCACTCCCCGACACATCGCCCTGCTGAAAGTGTTCCTGGCGACCGCACAGAGCAGCCGCCAGCAAACCATGACACGCCAAAGACCGCCTTCAGCCAACTGAATCCACAAATGATCCAGTTTCTTAACATGATGGCAGCTCACTTGATCCCGCATTGATAGGCTCATGTAACAGTCAGCCTTTATGAACAGTCGAGTGTGTGAGTGTGTGTGTGTGTGTGTTTGTGTGTGTGTGTGTGTGTGTGTGTGTGTGTGTGTGTGCGTATGTTTGTGTGTGCACTGAGCAAAATGCTCTTTAACCA
>JAXHUV010000420.1:0-1368 GCA_034189445.1 Pseudomonadota bacterium | reverse complement strand
CCAGGATCTGGTGGGTGACATCCTGCATGACCAGCGGCTGGATGCCTGGGTCCTTGCTGGAGTTGGCGTGGCTGCAGTCAATCATCACCGACTGGCGCAGGCCGGCTTTGTCCAACGCCTGCTCACACAGGGCGACATTGACGGAATCGTAGTTGGGCTTGCCACCGCCGCCACGCAGAACAACGTGGCCATGGCTATTGCCCCTGGTGCGGATAATCGCCACCTGGCCCCGCTGGTCGATGCCCAGGAAGCTGTGCGGATGAGACACGGATTTCATGGCGTTGACCGCAACATCCAGGCTGCCGTCGGTGCCGTTTTTGAAACCGATTGCCATGGACAGGCCGCTGCTCATCTCCCGGTGTGTCTGAGACTCGGTGGTACGGGCGCCGATGGCGGACCAGGCAATGGTATCCTGCAGGTACTGCGGAGAAATCGGATCCAGCGCTTCGGTGGCTGCGGGCAGGCCCAGCTCGTTGATGTCCAGCAGCAGGCGACGACCGATGTGAAGGCCCTGTTCAATATCGAAGGTATCGTTCAGGTGCGGGTCATTGATCAGGCCTTTCCAGCCGACTGTCGTGCGAGGCTTTTCGAAATAGACACGCATGACGATCAGCATTGTATCGCTGACTTCATCGGCAAGCTTCTTGAGGCGCGTGGCGTAATCCCGGGCGGCTTCGACATCGTGAATGGAGCAGGGGCCAACCACGACAAACAGCCGGTGGTCTTTGCCATCCATGATGTCATAGATGGCCTGGCGGCCCCTTGAGACAGTATCCGCCGCCTTGCCCGAGAGCGGCATCTCCTTTTTCAGCGCTTCAGGAGTGATCAGTGCTTCCTGGCTTGCCACATTCAGATTCTCTAGTTTGTTGCCCGACATGTTGTTCTGTTACTCCTTGCGGTAAACCCCGACGAGGTGGTTATACTGCGTTATTTACAAGGCCTTTTCAACGCTTCTTGAGCACGGGGAATGGATGTCGCGAAACAGGCGGAGACCGAAAAGGATGTGCCTTCCGTTGCAGCGGTTTCGAGCAAACAGCAATGGCAGACAACGACTATAGTTTTGGAACCCGTAATGCTCCCCCCGTTGACCAGGACAAACGGGCCGACTACCGCCTGACTGCCCGGGCCCGGGCGATTCTTGAGCTCGAGCCCAGCTTGCCGGAAGAAGCAGCGTCCGAGGCCCGGGAACTTGTATGCGGTATTCGCGATATCTCGGCGAGCGGCCTTTGTCTATATTCCGGGGAGCCTCTGTCCCTGGGCGCCCTGTTGCCAGTGAAGGTATTCCTCGGTAACCACGCCGAGCCTTTCGGTTTGATGGTTGAGGTGGTCTGGTGTCGACCGCATGAGTCGGGTTTTCTGGTGGGTGTT
>JAXHUV010000042.1:0-13703 GCA_034189445.1 Pseudomonadota bacterium | reverse complement strand
TGGATACCGATGTTCAGGTAGGCGCCCAGGCATCCAGGGAACAGTTCGACAAGATCATGTCCTACCTTGCCATTGGTAAGGAAGAGGGCGCTGTGGTTCTGACTGGCGGCGATCGCGAGCAGATGGATGAAGAGTTCAGCAATGGCTTCTATATCCAGCCGACCCTGTTCAAGGGCGACAACAAGATGCGGGTATTCCAGGAAGAAATCTTCGGACCGGTTGTGGGCGTGACCACCTTCAAGACCGAGGAAGAGGCCCTGGCGATCGCCAACGACACCGAGTTCGGTCTGGGTGCCGGCGTCTGGACCCGCGACACCAACCGCGCTTACCGCATGGGCCGAGCTATCCAGGCCGGTCGGGTCTGGATGAACTGCTACCATGCCTACCCGGCCCACGCAGCTTTCGGTGGTTACAAAAAGTCCGGTGTTGGCCGTGAAACCCACAAGATAGCGCTTGAACACTACCAGCAGACCAAGAACATGCTGGTCAGCTACGACACCAGCCCGCTGGGTTTCTTCTGAATCTGTGGGCGCCGCCAGGCCCGTTTGTGAGTCAGCAAGCGGGCGGTGCATCTTCAGGACGAACAGGAGGGAATATGAGCAAATTCAGAACGGAAACCGACAGCCTCGGAGATGTTCAGGTACCTGTTGATGCGCTTTGGGGCGCGCAAACCCAACGCGCTGTGGAGAATTTCCCGGTCAGTGGCCAGCCGATGCCCCGGGCGTTCATTGCCGCCGTGGCGCAGATCAAGCGAGCGGCTGCGGAAGCCAATACCAGCCTGGGCGTGCTGGACAACGATCTTCGGGATGCGATTGTCCAGGCCTGTAAGGACCTCGTGAAGGGCGAATATGCGGATCAGTTTCCGGTGGACCGTTATCAGACCGGCTCCGGTACCAGCACCAACATGAATGTCAACGAGGTGATCGCCAGTATCGCCCGGGACGCCGGCTTCGAGGTGCATCCGAACGATCACGTGAACATGAGCCAGAGCTCCAATGACGTGATTCCGACAGCCATCCATGTCAGCGCCGTGATTGCGGCCAGGGAAAAGCTACTGCCGGCGTTGTCGCATCTCTGCGGTGTGCTTTACCAGCAGGAGGCGGCCTTTTCGAGCCAGGTCAAAACCGGTCGAACCCACCTGATGGATGCCATGCCGGTTACCCTGGGGCAGGAGCTGAAAACCTGGCGGGAACAGCTTCTGGCCGTGGAAAAGCGGGTGGAAGCTGCGGCCGATGAGCTCCTGGCGGTGCCCCAGGGCGGCACGGCGGTGGGCACCGGTATCAACGCGCTGCCGGAATTTGCCGGCCAGTTCGTCAAGTTCCTGCGTACCAATACCGGCTATCCGTTCACGTCGCTCGAGCATAAGTTTACCGGCCAGAGCGCGGTCGATGCGCCAGTGGCGCTCTCCGCGCAGTTGCGCGGTGTGGCCATTGTTCTGACCAAGATCGCCAACGACCTGCGCTGGATGAACAGCGGTCCGATTCATGGCTTGGCGGAAATCAGCCTTCCGGCATTGCAGCCGGGCAGTAGTATCATGCCGGGCAAGGTGAACCCGGTGATCCCGGAATCCGTTGCCATGGTGGGTGCCCAGGTGATGGGACTGGACAGCGCGGTGGCCATTGCCGGCCAGTCCGGAAATTTCCAGCTCAATGTGATGCTGCCCCTGGTGGGCGGCAACCTGCTGGATATGACCGATTTGCTCTCCAACGCAGCCACTATGCTGGCGGACAAGGCGATCAAAGGCTTCGCGGTTAATGCCGACAACCTGAACGCCGGCGTCGGTCGGAATCCGGTGCTGGTCACAGCGCTGAACCCGGAAATCGGTTACAGTCTGGCGGCGGATATCGCGAAGGAGGCCTATCGGACCGGGCGGACGGTAATCGATGTCGCCGAAGAGCGCAGTGGCCTGAGTCGCCAACGGCTTGAAGAACTGATGGATCCACTCAAGCTGACCCGGGGCGGAATCGCCTGACCGATTGTTTCAGAGGAGCACAAACGCTTGCTGATGACGCTGGAGCTGTTTGTGATGCTGGTGCTGGCCAACGGGATCCCGGTGGTTGCCGCCGCGCTGCTGAAAAAGCATTGGTCTGCGCCTGTGGATGGCGGACGATTATGGCGCGATGGCCGCCCGATTTTTGGTAACAGTAAAACTTGGCGGGGCGTCATATCGGGCGCCCTTGTGTGTGCTCTGTTTGCCCTGGTGACCGGGCTGGGATTTGTTTTCGGACTGCTGTTCGGCCTGCTGGCGCTGGCCGGAGATATGTTGAGTAGTTTTATCAAGCGCCGCCTGGGCCTGGCATCGAGTGCCAGGGCGATAGGCCTGGATCAGATCCCGGAAGCACTCCTGCCCATGCTGCTGGCGATATGGTGGCTGTCGGTCAGTCCGTGGGTGGTGCTGGTTGTGGTGGTGCTTTTCACCCTGTCGAACATTTTTGGCTCACCGCTGCTCTACCGTCTCGGGATCCGCCGCCGGCCCCATTAATCCGGCCCCCGGGTCAGTGTGTGCAGGGTTACCTCCGGCGGGCAGTGCAGCCGAGCGTTGACGACGGAAGTGCCAGAGCCGGGTGAGGTGTAGCCCTGCATGCCGTTCATTCGCCAGTAGCCTCGCCCGAGCGCGCGCGGGCAGTCACAGTCGAGAGTCACCGGTATGCCACCGGGCAGGCAGATCTGGCCACCGTGGGTGTGGCCGCAGAGAAAGACGCCGTAGCCGGCATGGGCAGCCTCGCGCCAGATCTCCGGCGTATGGCTGAGCAGGATGCTGGTGCCTCCGGTCGGGATCTTGTCCCCGGCCTGGTGAAGGTTGTGGGCCTTGAAGAAGTGGGCATCGTCTACGCCCGCCAGATACAGGGTCTGGTCGTGGCGTTGGATCGGGGCCATTTCGTTCATCAGCAGCTGGTAACCCATGTCCTCCAGCGCTGGTACCATGCGAACGCTATCGTGGTTGCCGAGCACGGCGTAAGGCTTGCCTTTTATGCCATCCCGTAGCCGTGCCATGCCGTCGAGGGCGCCTTCAATGGGCCCCCAGGTCAGTTTCCGGTAATCACCGGTGAGCACGCACAGATCATAGTCCAGTGATTCTATCTGGCGCAGTACCGCCTGCAGGTTGGCTTCGTCCATGTCCACGTGCAGATCGGTCAGGTGCAGAATGCGAAAGCCCTCAAAGGCTTCGGGCAGAGCGGGAAGGTGGAAACGATTGTGCATGGTGTTCAGACGCCGGCTGTTGCTCTGGCTGCGGCCCCACAGACCGGCCAGCCGCAGGCAGGTACGGATAAAGCCGGGCGCCGTGGCCCAGTTTTCCAGATGGAAGGAGCTGTGGTCCTGCCCGAATACTTTCGCTTCCGCTTCCCGTTCAATGCCGAGCCTCTGGCGGGCGTGAACAGGGCCCAGCCGCAGGCTCAGGCGGTATTCCAGGAGTTCATTCCGGTTCTCCGGTGTGCGGGCCCTTGCCGTCATTTTCTTTCCTTTGTATGCCGAGCCGGGCGTGGCTGATGTGCAAAGTGGCAAACACTTCTGTCATTATGGTCGGCCCCGAAGGGATGCAACCGAAACGGCATAATGTGCCTGTTTGGCGTGATCCGGCTGGTCTGGTCAGCGTACCTATAATAAACCGATTTGCCTTGGCAGGCACAGGGGTTGGCAACTCCGCTGGTTTCCAGCCACAATCAAGCCATTATACGCAGATAAATTGAACGCAGAGGTTACCATGACAATTTCATGCAGTATCCCGGGTCTCAACGTACCCCGCAGCCGTTTCCCCGATCCCGAGCAGGATCTGCCAGCGGCCGGGGGTGAACGGCGGGTTGTTCTGGCCGGCGGCTGTTTCTGGTGCGTCGAGGCGGTTTTCCTGGCCATTGACGGGGTAATCAGCGTTGAATCGGGCTACGCCGGCGGGCTCGCCAGTTCCGCCAATTATGAAGCTGTATGCTCCGGGACCACAGGACACGCCGAGGTAGTGGATGTTCACTATGATCCGGCCAGGGTCAGTTTTGGCGAGTTGCTCAAAGTGTTTTTCTCGGTTGCTCACGATCCCACCCAGTTGAACCGCCAGGGCAATGACCGGGGCACCCAGTATCGATCCGCCGTGTTTTATGAGACCGCGGAACAGAGGCAAGTGGCCGAGGCCTACATTCACCAGCTCAATCAGGCCGAGGTCTACCCGGATCCGATTGTGACCACGCTGGAGCCGCTGGAGGCGTTCTATCCGGCAGAAGAGTATCACCAGAATTTTGCCGCCCGGAACCCTTACCAGCCATACATCATGGCCGTGGCCGCTCCGAAAATGGAAAAACTCGCAAACAGTTATGGTGACCGTCTGAAGCCGGAATACACAGACAACGACACCGGCAGCATCGCCTGAGGAGGCAGACTATGGGTATTTCAGTTGCAGGTTATGACCTGACACCATTGACCGAGGCACAGGTTGAGGAGAAAGCTGCGGACCTGACAGTGGAAGAGCGGCGTGTGTTGTTGGACCATGGCACCGAGCATCCGTTCTGCGGAACCCTGCTGGATAACAAGAAGGCCGGGGTCTACCACTGTCGGCTCTGCGATCTGCCTTTGTTCAGCTCGGACTCGAAGTTTGACTCGGGAACCGGCTGGCCAAGCTTCTTCCAGCCGTTTGATCCGGAGCATATCCGGTATATTGAGGACACGAGTCTGGGCATGGCCCGTACTGAAATACGTTGTCGCCGTTGCGACAGCCATCTCGGCCATGTCTTTCCCGATGGCCCGCCGCCAACCAGGCAGCGCTACTGTCTCAACTCGGTTGCCATGGTGTTCCAGGAAAATACCTGATCAGGCCATGCCGGCGGCGGCCACCACCGTGGAAAGCAGGTAGCCGGTATAGGCAAGGTACACCAGCACCAGGATACCGCCATCCACCCGGCTCACCAGTTTGCGCCAGCCGGTCAGGCCGAAGCCCATCAGGAACAGCCCTACTGTCAATGCAAGCATCAGGGTCCAGTCCCGGTACAGCACTTCCGGGTCCACCGCCAGCGGTTCGATGACGGCCGCGAGGCCCACCACCGCCAGGGTGTTGAAAATGCCCGACCCCAGGATGTTGCCCAGAATGAGGTCGTGTTCGTTCTTCTTGACGGCGGCCAGGGCCGAGGCAAGCTCCGGCAGGGAGGTGCCGATGGCAACGATGGTCAGGCCGATGACCAGGTCACTGACGCCAAGGCTCTGGGCAATGGTGACCGCGCCCCAAACCAGCATACGGGAACTGACAATCAGCAGTACCAGGCCAATCACCAGCCAGATAACGGCGGTTTTCAGGGGCATGGGATGGGCGATGATTTCGGCACCGGTATCGCCGGCCAGCGGGTCCACCTTGCCTTTCAGGCCCTGATGGATAGACCAGCCCATAACCGCGGCAAATACCGCCAGTAATACCCAGCCATCCAGGCGTGAGAGTTGCCCGTCCAGCAGTTGGGCGCCGGCAATGAGGGTGAGCACAATCAGCAGCGGCAGCTCTTTGCGGAGGACCTGGGAGTGCACTGCAATAGGCGCGATGATGGCGGTCAGGCCGACAATAAGCGCAATGTTGGTAATGTTTGAGCCATAGCCGTTACCCAGGGCCAGGCCGGGATTGCCGTCGGATGCCGCCATGGCAGAGACGACCAGTTCCGGTGCCGAGGTGCCGAAACCGATAATCACCATGCCGATCAGCAGGGTGGGCATGCCCAGATGTTTGGCGGTCGCCGCGGCGCCCTCGACAAATTTGTCGGCACTCCAGACCAGCAGTACCAGGCCGGCAACGATTGCGCCAGATGCTATTAGCATGGATGGACCTCAGTTAATGAAACGTCCGAGCATGAAAACGCCGGCATAGCCCAGGGTGTAGGCCGCCAGCAGGTGTGCAAGATACCGCATATAGGCGGCAAAGGTCAGCCCCGGGATTTTGCTCATTGCCACTATGCCGGCGGCTGAACCGATCACCAGAAGCGATCCGCCGACGCCCACGGAATAGGTCAGCCCCATCCATTCGCCAGGGCTCATATCGATACCGGCCTTCAGCAGTGCTGCCGTCAGCGGCACGTTATCAATCACTGCCGAGAAGATACCCATCAGGTAATTGGCATAGAACGGCGGCAGAATATCGTAAATGGCCACCAGTGAATCCAGTGCATGAATTTCCTTGAGCATGCCCACCAGCAGCAGGATTCCCAGAAAGAACAGCAGGGTTTCAAACTCGATGATACGGATGTATTCGAGAATCGGGTCCAGATCGGAGTCGTCACTCATGAAGCCTGACACCAGGAACATGATGGACAAGCCGAACAGGAAGGTCAGAACCGGTGGAGTTCCAAACAGGGCATTGCCGGCAATGGTGCTCAGGATTGTTAACAAAAACAGTCCGGTGATGACCACATCCACCCGTCGTGCCGGGGTGGTGTTGGCGCGAAGTGTCACGGTGCCTGTCAGTCCCCGTGACAGGAACACGGCAAGGATGAAAACCGTAATCGAAGCCGGGATTGCCAGGGTCATCAGGGTCATTATTTCCACCTTTCCCGCCAGGAAAATCATTAAGGTAGTGACGTCGCCGGTGATCAGGGAAACGCCTCCCGAGTTGACTGCAAAGACAACGAGAGTGACGAATTGAATGCGCTTTTTCAGTTCCAGATCCAATGACAGAATCAGCGAACATGAGACTAAAGTGGCGGTGACATTGTCTGCCAAAGAGGAGAAAACAAAACAAAAAAGACCGGTCAGGAACAGCAGCCGTCGTTCGCTCACCTGTTTCGGCATGATCAGGTAAATCACGTTTTCGATCATGCCCTTCTTGTTCAGGTAGGCGACGAACGTCATGGCTGCAACCAGAAACAGCCATAATTCCGCGATTTCGGCAATGCTCTCGGACAGGCCGCTGGAAATGGCAGAGGTTTCGTCAGCGCTCGCACTGAACAGGAAAAGCAATATCCAGCTCATGGTGCCAAAGAACAGGGTTACCTTGGCCTTGTTGATGTGGATGACCTCTTCAAATATGACGCCCAACAGCGCCAGAACCGCGAGAATAATCAGAAACGCATCAAGAGCAGACATTGGGGAAATCCCGTCCTGGTTTATCAATGTGTGGAGGCCGGAGCCGGCCAGATAAATTGTTCGGGCGGATTTTAGACCTTTGGCCCGTAGCAAACCACTGTTCGCAAGTGCACCTATCGGTCACTGAAACCAGCAAGACCAGAGTCCGCGAGCGGACCCTGCCGGCCCTGAAATTGGGTTGATATTCCTAAACAGTCTAAGAAATAAAAGGAAGTGCGAATGTTGGATTCAATACCGGTGATCGCGGTGCTTTTCGCGTTTCAGAAGAAGGCAAAGTTTGCGATTTCACGACTTCCGCGTAGTGTTAGGAAAACAACCCTTATGAAAGGAGAGAGCCTGTGAGTGAGCAAAATTATAATCCTGAGAAAGGGTACATCGCGCTGTTGGGCTGGAGCCTGAATGCGGTTGAAGCGGCCGACAAGTTCGATCGTCGGTATGTTGTCGTGGCACCGGACTGGGCTGAAGCCTACTGCGAAGAGCATGATATCCCCTATGTGCCCTGGAATTTTGAGCGCCTGAACGACCGCTCCGTGGAGATTGCGCAGACCCTCAAGAAGATGGGCGTTGATGTCGCCATCCCATTGTTTGAGGAAACCGTGGAGTGGGCCGGCGCTATTAACTCGGTGTTGATGGACAAGCCTCGCTTGTTCGGTCAGGCGATGTTGTTGCGTGACAAGGCCCTGATGAAACGCCGTGCCCAGCTCGGCGGCATCCGGGTGGGTATTTTTGAGGAAGCCCACGATAAGGGCGACGTTATCCGGTTCCTCAAGCGGGTGAACCAGACTCTGCTCAAGCTGGATGGCGACCCCAACGACCCGATCCATCTCAAGGCGTTTGACAAGGCAGGCTGCCTGGGTCACCGGGTTATCCGTACTCCCGACGAAGTCGATACCATTCCGGAAGAAGAGTTTCCGGTATTGATGGAGTCGCACCTGGATGGCTGGGAGTTTGCGGTTGAAGCCTGGGTCCACAATGGCAAGATCGCCTTCCTGAATATTTCCGAGTACGTGACTCTGGGCTATTCCGTGTTTGTCCCCGCGACACCGGACCTTGAGAAGTACCGGGACCAGATCCGGGGTGAAATCGAGAAGCTGATCAAGGCTTTTGACATCGAGTTCGGGTTTATTCACCCGGAATACTTCGTGACCAGCGACCGGACCATGTACTTTGGCGAGGTGGCCTATCGTCCGCCGGGCTTCAAGGTGTTCGAGCTGCTTGAGCGTGCCTATGGTTTCAACGCCTACCAGGGCATGATTCTCGCCTTTGACCCCAAAACCACCGAAGAGGAAATCAAGGCCTTCTTCCCGAGGGAAGTGGTGGATGCCAAGGGTTACGCCGGCTGCTTCGGCGTCTATCCGCGCCGCCGGGTTGTCAGCAAGTTGGAAATCCCGGAAGAGACCGAGAACCACGAGTATTTCGAGTCTCACGAGCTGACGCCGCCGCTGGAAGAAACGGTCACCAAACGGACCGCGTTTGGTACCCACTGGGGGCTGGTTTATTTCTTCGGCGAAGACCCTTATGTCATGCGGGACCTCCTGAAACATCAGGAAGACCTCGATTTCTATGTATAATCAGGAGAAGCATTAACAACAAACGGGTTTGGTGCCAGACCCTGAGGATTATCGTTTGAACGATCGCCAACCGGACAGCGCAGCGCCAGCTGTGAATTTCGCCAAGCTGGTTCAACGGCTGGATGAAGCGATCCAGGCCATGGAAGAAAGCCGGCCCTTCGCCAGGGTCGGTAAGCTGCCACGCTTGCTGGATATTGCTCGCAGGGTTCTGCTGCAGCCAGATGGCTGCCGGGTCATCGAGGAACGCGCCGAGCGCCTTGAGCTGGCGGGCGTTTTTGACGGCACCGACTGGGCCGAACCCGGAATACTGCTGCCCTCGCTGACAACCCATTCGCTGCAAAGCCGGAATGCCGACACCGTCGTCATCGAGGCTTTCAGCGAACTCAGATTGCTTGCCGTGGCCCGGGGTGGCTACCTGCACCCCACCGTATCGATTGAGCAGGCGCACCATTACCTGACCCAGGTACTGGCCATCAACCTGGGCCTGTTGTTTGGCATGACCGGCGAGGCCGAGCGTGAGCAGGGCAAACTCGCGTTGATCAGCCAGGCCGTGGTTCAGTACGTTGCCGCGCACATTGGCTACGAGCATGTGATCGACAGCCTTATTGAGGAAATCTGGCGGATCCTTGAGCAACGCCCGATCCAGGTAACGGACGTGCGCAGGATGATCACGCAGATTGCCCTGTGCCGGGCGGATCCGCAGGCGGATCTGGGTGGCGCGGGTCGCGGTGCCGATCGGCTGATCTCCAGCCTCTACGGGCCCACCCGGGCCTGCAGTGAGGACCCCGGAACCCTGGTGTACGAACAGCGTCTTGAAACCATGGATGCCCAGGCCCTGCAGAACGAGGCCACCGGGTTTGCACGTTCCATGCACGACACCGGACTGGTGTCGCCCTACCACGCCTCGTTTATACGGTTCATCCTGGCGGACCAGGACACCCTGCTCAGCGAGGCGCTGGGTTTGTCCAGCACCGGTCGGGACTGTCTGTTGTGTTACCGGGAGCTGGTGCACACGCTGATCGAGGAAGGAGTCTACCCGGAAACGGCCCAGGGTATCTATGGCCTGGCGCTGCTGCTGGAGCGAGGTGTTCTCTATCAACCGCCCGTTGCTCCGGCGCTCTGGCGCCAGGCGCATCTGTCGCTTTGCCCCCACGCCCGTGAACGCCTTGAGCTGGCCTATGGCTACCAGCCTCAGCCTGGTGCCTGGCTGATCCAGGGCGTGCTGAACATGTTGGGGCAGCCCCTGGGTGTGGGGCAGGGCAATAACCCCACGTGCCAGTCGGCCCGTGCACTGTCCATGTGGGCCTATAATGATCCGGACTACCTGTTGCAGATGGTCGCCTGGGCCGCCCGGGACAACGAGATCGTAATGCACTTCGAGGGGCAGCCGGTGTCATCGGCCCGGGTCGTCGGCGGTGTCGCTTCCGAGGTGACCCTCGATCTTGATCCGGTTTCCCTGGTGGTGGTGCCGCATCTCGACCGGATTTATGTGGAGATGGGCCGGTTGTGCGTCGGGCGCGAGGGTGATCCCCATAAGTGGGTGAACCCGGAATTCCACGGCTGGTCCGCCGGGCGCGGATTTGCCATCAATGTGGATGTGAGCACCGGCAAGCTGTACGATCTCGAAGACTTTATCGGGCATTTCTACGCCAGCTATCATCCCTACTACAACGGCAATCAACCCCTGATTCATCCGCAGCCTGCGGGTATCGCCGTTACCGACAGCGCCGCCCGGTTTATCGGCTGGCATGCCATCACCATTCTCCGGGCGGCGCTGGACCCGAATGGTGAGATGCGGATTTACTTCTTTAACCCCAACAACGACAGCGGCCAGAACTGGGGCGACGGCGTCAAAGTAAGCACCTCCGGCCACGGCGAGCGTTTCGGCGAGTCGTCGCTGCCTTTCGAGCAGTTTACATCACGGTTGTACATCTTCCATTATGACCCCCTGGAGCGGGGCGAGCCTGCGGCAGTGGACGAGGATGCCCTTCGGCGCGTAACAGAAGGCGTGCATCGCAGTTGGGGGCGGGATCGCTTGCCGGCGGACGTCCTCCAGGCGGAGCCGCCCAGGACCGATTGAGAGCGATTGATCCCGAAACCTGCCGGCTCCGGGAATCCACAGATCAAGGGGAAGGTCATGGCCAACGAACACTCCCCGGCCCGTAACGGGGCCGAGTTGTTTATCCGGGCGCTGGAAAACGAAGGCGTTGAATACATTTTCGCGGTGCCCGGCGAGGAAAACCTCGCTTTCCTTGAGGCCTTGAGAACATCCAGCATTCAACTGGTGCTCAACCGCCATGAACAGGCCGCCGGCTTCATGGCCGCCACCTATGGCCGCCTGACCGGGCGGGTGGGCGTGTGTCTTTCGACACTCGGGCCCGGCGCCACCAACTTCGTGACCGCGGCCGCCTATGCCCAGCTCGGCGGTATGCCGATGATGATGATCTCGGGCCAGAAGCCCATCAAATCCTCCAAACAGGGGTTATTCCAGATTCTCGATGTGGTGGACCTGATGCGTCCGATCACCAAGTACACCCGGCAGATCAGTAACGCCAACACCATACCTGCCAAGGTACGGGAAGCCTTCAGGCTGGCTTCCGAAGAACGTCCGGGTGCGGTGCATCTGGAGCTGCCGGAGGATATTGCCGATGAGGTTCCGGAAGCCGACACCCATATCTTCAAACCCAGTGATGCCCGCCGGCCCTCGGCCAGCCCAAAAAGTCTGGAGATGGCCTGCGACATGCTGCGCGAAGCCCGGCACCCGCTGATCATGATTGGTGCCGGCGCCAACCGTAAACGGGTGTCCCATGCGCTGCTGCACCTGGTAAATGTAACCGGCATCCCATTCTTTACCACCCAGATGGGCAAGGGCGTGGTGGATGAGCGGCACCCCGGTTATCTGGGCAATGCCGCCCTGTCGGCCGGGGACTTTGTCCACTGCGCAATCGATCGTGCCGACCTGGTGATCAACGTCGGCCATGATGTCGTGGAAAAGCCTCCCTTCTTCATGACCCCCGGCGGCAAAAAGGTCATTCATGTGAACTTCAGTGCGGCCGACGTGGACCCGGTGTACTTTCCCCAGCACGAGGTCGTGGGCGATATCGCCAACAGCGTGGACTACATGGCCGAGAACTGTGGCCAATGCGCCAACCACGACTTCACTCGCTTGATGGAAGTGAAAGAGGCGGTGGACGCCCACCTGCGGGAGCGGGCCGAGGATGGCCGCTTCCCGGTGATTCCCCAGCGCATTGTTCACGATGTGCGGCGGGTAATGCCGGAAGATGGCATCATCGCGCTGGACAACGGCATGTACAAACTCTGGTTTGCCCGTAATTACCCGGCCTACGACAACAACACCGTGCTCCTGGACAACGCCCTGGCTTCCATGGGCGCCGGCCTGCCCAGTGGAATGATGGCCTCCATGCTGTATCCGGATCTCAAGGTGATGGCGGTGTGCGGCGACGGCGGCTTCATGATGAACAGCCAGGAGCTTGAGACCGCGGTACGCCTGAACCTTAATCTGGTGGTGCTGATTATCAGCGACAGTGCCTACGGCATGATCAAGTGGAAGCAGGGGCAGGAGGGGTATCCCGATTTCGGGCTGGATTATCGCAATCCGGACTTTGTCACCTACGCCGAGTCCTACGGTGCCAAAGGGCATCGCGTGACCCGCACCCAAGACCTGCGCCCAACTCTGGAAAGCGCCCTGGCCGAAGGTGGCGTTCACCTGGTGGACGTACCAGTGGATTACAGCGAAAACCGTCGGGTTTTCGATGAGGAGCTGGCGGAACTGACCCGCAGGCTGTGAAGGGTTTATCATATTGAGCCAGAGAAGTGCAGCTCCAGGCCTTAACGGGCCTGCTCAGCGCCCCTCAGCATTGCCTGAAGCAGCTCCTCGGCATCGAACTTGGTCAGGGCCTCGTTGGCACCTA
Organism: Pseudomonadota bacterium; assembly: GCA_034189445.1. Lineage (GTDB taxonomy): Bacteria > Pseudomonadota > Gammaproteobacteria > Pseudomonadales > Oleiphilaceae > Marinobacter. Next base: position 1,159 of record JAXHUV010000042.1, on the reverse strand, counting down.
CCTGATTGGCATAGCTCAGGCTCATCTCACTGTTCAGTGACGTATGCAGGATGATGTAGGGCTGCTTCAGCGCTGAATTGTCCCGAACATTGAACGCCAGCTCGTAACCATCCAGCCCCGGCATCTCGATATCGCTGACCAGAATATCCGTGGGCCGGCCCAGCTCGTGATCCCGCAGCAGGATCTGCAGGGCATCATCGCCGTTGGAGGTCACCTGGTAGGGGATGTCCTTGCTGTCCAGCACATCCGAGAGCTGCTTTCGCGCCACCTGGGAATCGTCCACCATCAGAATGTTCAGGGACTTGAGGGTCTCACTCTGGACATCGGTGAGAACCACCTCCTGAATGTCCAGTGATTCCGGGTACACCTTGGCCAACAGTAACTCCACGTCCAGCAGCTGAATGATATCGCCCTCAATGTCCAGCAGGCCGGTGATAAAGGCCTTGTTGCCCAGAACCTTCGGGGGCGGCGTTACCGACTTCCAGTTGGTCTCGATAATCCGCTGAACGCTACGCACCAGAAAACCGATCTCCTGGCGCTGGATATCGGTGACAATGATTGAGGCTTTCCCCTGCTCTTCCCGGGTCAGTGGCGGATAGCCCACTGCCGCTGCCATATCGATCACCGGAACGGCGGAACCGCGGAAGGTGGCGGTGCCGATCACCGCGTGATGGCTGTGGGGCAGTTTGGTCAGCCGCATGAAAGGCAGAATCTCCCGGATCTTCAGGGTTCCGATTCCGAACAGACGCTCACCGGAAAGCCGGAACAGCAGAAGTTTTTGAGTCTGCTTCGCTTTGCTGGACATAGGGCAGGATCCTTTCAAATGCAAAAGCCCCTGTCGGCAGGAGCTTTTTAAGCGGTTGGTTCAGCATGTTGCTTGCCGGAGGCCGCAAGGCCCCGGAGGCTAAAAGTATGTAGCAATAGTAGCAGCTTTGGAGTGAAGCGTGATTCATATGTAGCGAGCTTCGAGCTCATGAATTCAGCTCTGTTTCGGAGCGATGGTTACACTACGACCCATTATCAGGCGTCGTAAGCAATGGGATGGACTCCTCCTCACCTGACCGGCCTCTACGAGCCAAAATGGAGAGTGAACCGTCAACCCTCATAAAGATGTGGAGAAGTCCAGAGGCTCCCTAACGGTCTCCTTCCAGGTCTTCGT
>JAXHUV010000419.1:0-1371 GCA_034189445.1 Pseudomonadota bacterium | reverse complement strand
CTCTAAGAATATGATTATTTACTTGGGACTTTGGCACGTGATCGTGCCTGAAGTTCAAGCGCGGTGACTCCCGCTATTTTCTTCCTTTTCCTGCGCGGAGCAGACGACGCCGTCGAGGCCGCAGTTTTTCGCCAGGGTTGCCAGGCGGGATACCTGGGCCTCTGGAGAGTCAGTGATGCCGATACCGGCCAGGTCGTCGGCGTTCATGCTGGTGAGGACGGTAACGGCGATCAGTAATGGGCGATCGGCTCCGAAGGTTTCCAGACGCTCCCGGCAGGCGGTCATCATCTTCTCGCCGCCGGAGGCGTGAACGTTGACCATCCAGACGCCGAGGTCGGCCGCGGCTGCAACCGCCGCCGATGTGGTGTTCGGGATATCGTGGAATTTCAGATCCAGAAACACGTCGAATCCACGCTTCTGCAGCCCCTCGACCAGTTGCGGGCCGGAGCGGGTGAAAAGCTCTTTGCCCACTTTCAGGCGGCATTTGGCCGGGTCCAGTTGTTCTACCAGCTCCAGAGCCGGATTCCGGGAGGGAAAGTCGAGGGCGACGATAATCTTTGCATCATTAACTGTTTGCACGTTCAGTTATCCTGCGGAAATTCAGTCATGGTTTATTCGGCTTCAACACCCTGGATCGGGCGAACAGTTTCCCATTGCTTGCAGCTCGGGCACAGCCAGTGCAACTGACGACCGGAGAAACCACAACTGACACAGCGATAGACCGGACGGCTGACCAATATCAGGTGGCCGATGCGACTCACCAGCCTGCCCTCATCGGTCGTCATGCCTTTTTCGTAGCCAGCCATTTCCACCAGCCTTAGCAGACCACGGACGCTCGGGCGGGCTTCCAGCTCCTTCCTGAGCAAGTCGATGGCTGCCGGTCGACCCGAAGCGCGCTCTACGGACTCCACCAGGGCCAGCAGCAGACTGGTACTGGGATAGTTTTGGTAAAGCTTGCGCAGCTTTTTCGCCAGCCGGCCAATGTCCCCGCGCTCATGCTCAAGCTTCATTAAACGGTCGATCGCTTCCGGCCCAAACTCGGCGTTCTGGTCAAACACTTTAAGGCACTGGTTGCCGGCCTCGCGATAACTGCCCTGCCGAACCAGCAACTTCATCAGAATCAGGTTGGCCCGAACGCAGGAGCGATCATAATTCAGCGCTTCCCTGGCCAGTTTCTGCGCGGCCCAACGGTCGTCCTGTTTCAGGGACTCCTCGGACAACTCGCAAGTCAGATAGGCCAGAACCTTGAACATGGCCGGGTCGGCATCGCCCCGGGTCAGGGTCCGTGCGACCTCGGCAGCTTTGGCCCACTCTTTCTCTTGCTGGTAAAGGTCGATCAGCTGCTGGGAGGAATGCCGCCCGTAATCCTTG
>JAXHUV010000418.1:0-1375 GCA_034189445.1 Pseudomonadota bacterium | reverse complement strand
GGTGAATTGCTGGCAGAGGACCTGAGGGCCGCTCAGGACGCTCTGGGGGAAATAACCGGTCATCTGACGCCGGATGAGTTGTTGGGCAAGATTTTTTCCAGTTTCTGCATCGGGAAGTGAAGTGGTAAAAAAAGGGTTATCCACAGCAACCAAAAGCAAATCAAGTAACTGTTTATAAAGAGTTTTATTCTTTCTCGCTGTTTTTGTCTTTGCATTTTTCTCGATGATTTACCCCGAGAGTACCCCGAAGTATGGTCTCGGGGTACATCGGGGTACACATGGAGAAAAAGATGAAAATCAGCATTGAAATTCGAGAGCCGGACAGTGATGGGAAAAGGGCGATTCGCCTGGTTTACTACGGCGGTTCCTACACAGATCCGGAGACGGCCCTATGCCGGACGCGGCATAGGGCCGTTTCGATGAGGGAGTAGCAGGTGGCGCTGGCGTTTGCGCCTTGAGGGGTGTCGGCAAACAGCCAGGCCTTTCGGTTATGGAAACACTTCCATAACAAGAAAAACTGGATGTTCTGCTGGACCGAACTGGGCGCGGAACACTTGGGAATCATCCAGAGCCTGATCAGCACCTGCAAGCTGCACGACATTAATCCGTACACCTATCTGGTGGACGTGCTGCAACGCATCAGCCAGCACCCGGCCAAGGAGGTCAGCGACCTGACGCCTCGTCTCTGGAAAACCCGCTTCGCCGACAACCCGTTACGGGCGCTGATCGACCCACGCCATCCTGACCGACAGAGCAAACAGCCGGAGGCCACCGTCCGTGCGCATTGAGGACATGAGCATCGACCAGTTGCTGGAACTCAATCAAACCATCTGCCGGCGCATTGATGAACTGCGGGACTAGGAAAACTTGCAGGCACTGAGCCAACTGCGAGTCGGCCTGAAAGTAACCTTCGAGGGCCGGGAAGGCCCGCTGCTCGGCATCGTCACCAAGATCAACCGCAAGAGCGTGATTGTGTTAGCCGAGGGCGGCACTAAACAGTACAAGGTCTCGCCGGAGTTATTGAGGCCACTGCGTGACGTGAAGTAGGTCAACTACGTCGTGGAATGAACGCCGAAAGAAACTTTTGGAGATGGCTGCCCATTGGCGTAGAAACCTTCCAGAACCGTCAAAAACCTATCCTCACCTGATTTTTCTATATCCCGAGGAACTGGCGACGCGGCAAAGAGAACTTCTGTTTAAACGACTGGAGGTAGCTGCCAGAGAGAATCAACAGGTGCTGGTGATCTCAGACTGCCACTACAGTCGCGCTGGCTTCTATGTAGTTTATGAGGAAATTGGCGAAGCTGGGCCAGGCTCTGTTGATATCGACCGGATTGTCGACGATTGGAGTATGCAGAACGGATGAAAACATTAG
>JAXHUV010000417.1:0-1380 GCA_034189445.1 Pseudomonadota bacterium | reverse complement strand
CCTGTGGACTGCTCACCAAGGACTTCAGTTCGATATCCGGATCCCTCAGCATTTCAGGATTGACCTTCCTGCGTTGTTGAACGAGTGTCTTGCCGACCATAAAAGCGATGGGCAGGTTGACCGCGTCAACAGCAATGACACAACCGTCGCGGAGATAGAACACCGCAAATCCCTTATCCTTGTCGGGGCTGCCGCGAACCACACGCTGATCATGACTCTGGGATAAGCCCACCATCTGCAGGCGCACGTCATACTGGTTCGACCAGAACCATGGAGCGCTATTATAGGGCTTCTCCTCGCCCATCAGGGTCGCCGCCGCTGTCCGGGCCTGATCAACCGCGTTGGCGACGGACTCGAGGCGTTGCATCTTCTCGAAGAAAAGATTCCGGTGGCGCGTGCAGTCGCCGATCGCCAGAATGGCGGGATCTTCTGTGCGGGTAAACTCGTCAACAATAATACCGTCGTCACAGGGCAGGCCGGCGGCCTCTGCCAGGGCGGTTTCCGGCACGACACCAACTGAAACGAGCACGATGTCGGCCGGTACAGTACCGCCGTCCGCCAACGTCACGCCAGCCACATGCCCCTGATCGCCCGCTTCGAAACCGGTTACCGCCGTGTTCAGACGCAGATCCACGCCGGCGTTGCTGTGTTTGGTGTAAAAGAACTCGGACATTTCCGGACCCGTCACGCGCTGCATGAGACGCTCGGCGGCTTCGAGCACCGTGACATTAACACCTTTTTTGATCGCGCTGGCTGCCACCTCAAGGCCGATGTAACCCCCACCCACGATGACCAAGCGCTTCCCCGGAACCAGTTGTTCACGCAGGGCATCCGAGTCAGCTATGTCATGCAGGTAATGAATGCCCTTCAAGTCAGCCCCGGGTGCGTTCAGGTGTCGAACGTGTGACCCCGTGGCCAGGACCAGTCGATCGTATTTCAACGTGCTCTGGTCCGACAAGTTGATGGTCTTGTTGTCCCGATCAATTTGTTCGACACGTACACCTAGCCGCAATTGATGGCCTGCGTTCTCATACACCGAGCGCGGCTTCAGGTACAGAGACTCCTGATCAACCTCTCCTGCCAGGTAGTTCTTGGACAGAGGCGGCCGTTGATAGGGTGGGTGTGGTTCTTCGCCGACCAGAACCACTTCATGTTGATATTTCTTTTGCAGCAAGGTTGTCAGGAGCGCACCTGCTGCGTGCCCGCCGCCAACGATGACTGTCGTCTCTTTCTGTTTGTTTGCCATGGCCTGTATCTTTAGTCTTTGGAGGATTTTGAAGAGGCAGGCTTGGATTTCGCCTCAGGCTTTGTTTTATTCTTAGCTGAAGGGGTGGATGCATCCGTTGCTTTCCGGGATGTTTTGTCGGGCTTGGCCTGGCT
>JAXHUV010000416.1:0-1382 GCA_034189445.1 Pseudomonadota bacterium | reverse complement strand
GTCAGTTGGGCGTGCTTGCGGGACAGACGCTTGTTGAGCCCGGCCAGCTCGATGTCCAGCAGGGCCTCCAGCCAGTTGTCGGTCAGGGAATTGAAGGTGAGGATCTGGTCGATCCGGTTGAGGAATTCGGGGTCGAAGTGGCGGCGCAGGGCGGTGTCCCGGATCGCGTCGCCCGAACCGGGAGACAACCCGAGCCATCGTCGCCAGCCATGCCGAAAACGGTGCTGATGCGCTTCCGCCTCCTGCGCCCCGGCGTTGCTGGTCATGAAGATCAGGGTGTTGCGGAAGTCGATCTCCCGGTTGCCGGAGGGAAACACCAGCCGTCCGGTATCCAGCACGTTCAGCAACGTCCGGATCACCTCCTTGCTGGCCTTCTCGATCTCGTCAAACAGCACGATGCCCGGTTTGCTGAACGAGCCCTGAACCTTGTCCAGATCGAACAGGCTGTGGCCTTCCTTGCTGCCGACGTAGCCGGGCGGTGCGCCGGTCAGCGCGGCGGCGTAATGCTCCTGCGCCAGCGTGTTCATGTCGATCCGGCACAGACCGTCCCGGTTGCCATGGATGGCCTCGGCGATCAGCCGCACGGTCTCGGTCTTGCCCACGCCGGTGGGCCCGAGGAACAGGTGCACCGCCAGCGGCCGGTTCTCCTCGCCGATGTCGGCCTTCACCCGCACCAGCATCGAATTCATGGCCGCCAGCGCGTCGTCCTGGCCGATAATGTTCTCCCGCAGGCGGGCCATCACGGCCTCGGGCTCGAAGCGGAACCGGGAAGTACGAACCGGGCCTGAGGCAGCCCGGTTCTGTGCAATGGACTCCCGGTTGGCTTCCAGCCGTTCATTGATAAACGGCATCAACGCCTCCCGGGCTTACGCCCCCGCGGATTTTTCCTTGCCGTCGAACGGCAGCTCGCCCACCGGGCATTCGGCGGTCCCCACCGTCTTGCGGGTCATCGCCTCCACATTCTCCTGTGCCTTCTGCGCGTCCATCACCCAAGTGCGATAGAACTCGAACGGACAGTCCGCCACCCCCTTGTTGCCATCGCCGGACGCGTGCACCCCGGTGTATCCCCGGTGCAGCAGCTTGAACAGGTGGTTCTGGGACTGGTCATTGGCCCGGGCATCGCGAATCTGGCTCACGGACAGCTGCGCGTACTGCACGCCCATGTCCTCCTCGCCACACTCACCGAGCGTCCGGCCGTCAAAACCGATGACGGCAGAATGGCCAAAGTATGAATAAACCCCATCAAAGCCCGAGGCATTCGCCACCGCCACATAGCAGTTGTTGGCCCAGGCCATGCTCTTGGCCATCATGATCTGCTGCTCCTTGGCCGGGTACATGTACCCTTGGCAGCGCACGATCAGCTCCGCGCCCTTCATGGCGCA
>JAXHUV010000415.1:0-1384 GCA_034189445.1 Pseudomonadota bacterium | reverse complement strand
CGAAAAACCCTCTGTAGCCTCGTTTGAAAGAGGCCTGGATTTTTGTCATGTTTTTGTTGTTTGTTGTTGTTGTTGTTGATGATGATGTTGTTGTTGTTGCTGTTGGCTCGTGATAGTCTAGATTTAATTCATTTCGACTTTTCTTTCACTCAGTTCATTTCGACTTTTCTTTCACTCAGTTTTGAAAACAAAATAAGTAACTGTCTCTGAATAAAATTATATTGTTACAGAAACATAATAGTCTTCACAAAAGGCAAAACATTTTTCCAAATGACACAAATGAGAGATGTTAAACGTTGATACGAAATACAACGCCCTTTTCTCTACTCTGCCTATCTCAGACTTAACGTCCTAGTCCGAGAGTTAGTCCGTGAGTGTCTCCTGGGAAGCTCTCTCTCTCTGTCCCCCGAAGCTCTCGTCTAACATATCTAAAACCGCCCATTATATTGTCAAACAAAATGTTCATCGAAAGTTCTAGAATGCAAATAGCGAAATCAAATTAACTCTTACCTAACCAAAATCTATTTGTCACTTAAAACACACACTTTTCTTTTACGATAACTATACCATTTTACACTACAGAACTTAATTAAAATATTCTTTATAAACTACATTAAACACTAATCTATAAACTAATAAATCAAATATATTATTTATTACACAAAATCTCGTATTAATCTTATATATTTTAAAACAAACTTATTACTGAAACTATAAAATGAATGGGTTAATGAATTTGAAACAGTGCCAAGGTCGACTGGCTACTGCGTGTGACGCTTGCCAAAGTGATGGGGGACTGTCAATAGATACCTGTCTAAAGCCGAGATAAACTAAACTTTCAAACCACGGTCTACACTAACCTAACCTGGCGGTGACATGTTGTTTACGAGTCAAAACTGATATTTTATGCAATTTCACAAATGTTTGGCAGCGATCAAAATACCAGTCACCTATGCACCACACATGCGTGTTTTCAATACAAATGTCTATAAACAGGCACATTACATTATGTACCAATATCTATCTACTCTTATAACAACTTAAAATAATAATATTTAGTTTCTACATCTAACCTAAACTTTTATCTTCTAAACTATTATTCTACCTTTTACCTACGTTAACAAAATATAAGCAAAACAACCACATTTAAAATATAACTCCTATCATAAGAATCTATTTTAAACTTTCCTCAAAGCAAAGGCACATTAAATTGTAATTAAAGATTTAATATTTAAAATAAGTATTTTTATTCTGAACAGCGCTGGGATGTTTTCCAGCACTGTTACAAAGGGGCTGTTTTTGTTACCTTGTTCCCACGCCTGTTGCTCTTTTGCCAATGCAAATATTTTCACCGGCTGCTCTGTGAGTACGTTTAAGATGTTAA
>JAXHUV010000414.1:0-1385 GCA_034189445.1 Pseudomonadota bacterium | reverse complement strand
GTGACCTTGAGTAAAGGTCAAGGTCATTCATACTTTGCAAAATTGTCAAGATCAATACAGGGCATATCCCTGCCAAGTTTAAAAGATTTTGGTTCCATCCCCCACAGAAATAGGCACAAAATTGGTATACCAAAACTGTACCAAAAGTATACCAAATGTGTACCAATTGCTTGAAAATGTACCAATTATGTACCAAAAATGTACCTTACAAAAAGTTAGGTACATTCTAGGTATACTGGAATTGTACCTCAGTTTGAGAAAGTATACCAGAAATATACCTCACTATACCTAAAATGTACCAAATTTAGACTCTGCCACTTTTTTGTGTACCAAATATGTACCTATTTGTACTCTGCCATTTTTTTGTGTACCAAAAATGTACCTATCTGGGACTCTGAAATATTTCTGTATACTGAAAACGTACCAAAATCAAATAGAATTTTTTATACGTACCAAAAATATACTTGGTTGCAAGACAGAACATTTTTCATGTACTGAAAATGTACCAAATTAAGTTAGCCATTTTCTAAAAGATTAACTGTCAAATTACATACATACAGATTCTCTGATGAAGAAATGTTAGCGAAATATTGGATTTTGAGTTTTTGGAATCAGGTTGTGGATTGTAAGTGCAGTTATATTCCTATTTTTGTTTTGTTTTGGGCTACTAATTTAGTCATTTAAAATCTTCTGACCATCCAAATGAGCATGAAGTAAAAGCAGTTTTCAACAACATAAGGCATGGGATACTGAATAACTGACCGACCAGTTGGTGACTTTTGTCAAAGTCCATCAATAGTCAGAGAAAGTTATATAAAAAATCAAGTTTGCATGATTTTAATCAATCATATAGTTGGAGTAATCCACTACATTTAATTATAAACACATTTCTGTCACTAATAATAATGATATGGCTACATGTAGTACATCAGTTTGACATATTTTCTGGAGAGGCAGTTTAAAAATAGCCCACACTGCTGAGTGAGGAATGTGGTCAGTTTGTGCACTGTGAGCCAGCCAGCATCAAATCTCAGAGCACCAGTCTGGGAGGAGTAACCTTCAACTTCAAATTTCCCTCCAGGCTCATAGCAGTGGCCAGCAGGTGGCAGTTTGAATGCCATTTCCTGTGTTGGCTGAGCAGAGACTGTGAGAAATTCAAACTGCTGTGTGTTGGGACTGATTTTCAACTTTGTGCACTTGTGATTATTTTGGATGGTAATTCAGATCCATGCTTTAAGAAGGTAAGGCACAGTTTGTATTTGGCTAAACACATTTTATTCTATAAGTCTTGCTAAATCTTAATTTCCAGTGCACATTGAAACACAAATATGGTGAACCATTGACTGAGAGTCTGCATGCAAAAGTTTTTACAAGAGAGAGGAGGG
>JAXHUV010000413.1:0-1385 GCA_034189445.1 Pseudomonadota bacterium | reverse complement strand
GTTGAACCAATCGATCCATTGCAGAGTTTCCCATTCGACCTGGTCTTTGGACTTCCAGGGCCCCAACCGGTTGATAACCTCGGCTTTGAACAGACCGATGATCGTCTCGGCCAGCGCATTGAAGCTCCTATATTCGTCAAGCGGCGATTTGAGCTGTTTTCGGCACGCAGAGTTGGCGATAGATTTCACGGACGATGTAGCGCTTTAGGCAACGAATGATCTCGCTTTTGCTCTTTCCGTCTTTCGTGCGCTTCTTGACATACGCAAGGGTTGGTTCGTGGCTTCGCATTCTGACGATGGCCACGCGATAGAGTGCTGCGTTGGCCTGTCGATTGCCGCCCCGGTTCAGTCGGAAGCGATGTGTTTTGCCACTCGATGCGGGGATTGGACACACACCGCATAGCTTTGCAAATGCAGCTTCTGAGCGGATGCGCGTTGGATCGTCACCAACGAGGATCAACATCTCTGCAACTGTCAGCGTTGCAATCCCATGCGATGCCATCAGTTCTGGAGCCCTTTCGGTGACAAGGCGTTCCAAATCCTTGTCGTGTGCGGTGATCTCTTCATGCAGATACAACCAGCGCCGCGCCAATGTACGCATAGCAGCTTTTGCAGAGGCCAATGGCGTGTCGATGTCGCCAGGCCGAAAGGCTGCGATATGTCGGATTAACGCGACTTTCCCTCGGATCTGATCCAGTACCACCCTAAGATCAGCAGGAGCGTTGATGATCAGCGTCTTCAGCGTAACCATCGCCTGCGAGCGCGATTTGACGGCAGTATCACGTGCAATCTTTAAATGTCGGATCATTTCTGATGACCCCGTCTGTGTCTTCGGTCGTGCCGTAGCTTGCCCAGAAAGAACGGATCGAGCAGCCCCCTCCGCGTCCAAACTATCAGTCTTGCCTTGCATGTATCGCAGCTGGCGATTTGGCCGCGTGACCTCGACGACATTGTGGCCTTGAGCGAGTAAAGACCGCGACAGGCCTGCGCCATACGAACCAGTGCCTTCGACGCCGAACGCGAGAACTTCTCCGAAGGACCGCGACCAACGTTCCAATTCAACATATCCCTTCGGATTGGTTGGGATGGTGAGTGCCGCCAAACGGGTGCCTTGCGTATCAATAGCAACTGCGACGTGGGTGGCTTTATGTGTGTCGATGCCGATAATGATTGGATGTGTAGTCTTCATGTTGCCCTCATTGCTCAGAATGCCCAGGCACCGATCCGAGGGGACAGGACTGTGATGGGGCGTTCCCGTCAGGCTCCTATGAGGTCACATCTCGCCCGTTGCCGGGGCGACTTGACGGTCGACACGTCAACGCAATGACACGCAGTCAATCGTAACATGGGTCAGGCCATCAAGCCGCAATACCATACTCACAGTC
>JAXHUV010000412.1:0-1391 GCA_034189445.1 Pseudomonadota bacterium | reverse complement strand
GCGCAAGGCCCTGCCCAACACCCGTCTGCAGATGCTGCTGCGTGGCCAGAACCTGCTGGGCTATCGCCATTACGGCGATGATGTGGTGGAGGCCTTTGTCGCCAGGGCGGCGGAAAACGGCATGGACGTGTTCCGCATCTTTGATGCCCTCAACGACGTCCGGAATCTGAAAACCAGCATCAAGGCCGTGAAGAAGGCGGGCAAGCATGCCCAGGGTACTATCTGTTACACGGTAAGCCCGGTGCACAACACAGATGCCTGCCTGGAGCAGGCCAAAGCCATGGCCGAGATGGGTGTCGACAGTATCGCGATCAAGGATATGGCCGGCCTGCTGACGCCGGCGGTACCAGCCATCCGCCCACCGAATCGCTGGTGGCAGCGCTGCACGATGCCGGTCTGGAAACCGGGCTGAACCTGGAACTGCTGGACAAGGCCACCCGCCACTTCCGTGAGGTGCGCAAGAAATACCATCAGTTTGAGAGCGATTACAACGGTGTCGATACCTCCGTACTTCTGTCTCAGGTGCCCGGTGGCATGATGTCCAACCTCGCCAACCAGTTGAAAGAGCAGGGTGCTCTCGATCGCATCCAGGACGTGTTCGAGGAGATTCCGCGGGTGCGCAGGGACCTGGGTTATCCGCCGCTCGTTACACCGACTTCCCGGATTGTCGGTACCCAGGCCGTAATCAACGTGCTGGCCGGCAAGCGCTATGAGTCCATCACCAACGAGGTCAAGAAATACCTGCAGGGCTGGTACGGTAAGGCCCCTGCGTCGGTGGATCAGGAGCTTCAGCACCGGGCCGTGGGTAAGGAAGAGCTGGTGGAGGAGCGCCCGGCGATCCGGTGTCGGAGGCCCGCAGGGAGAATTTGCCCTGGACCTTCGGGGTGTCCAGCCACTTGGTGCCTTCCCGTTCGATGACAAAGCCGTTCACCTTGCCGTCCAGTTTGCCCCGGACCACGCAGGCACCGCCTGGATCGGAACCATGGTTGGGTTGGTCAGGCCGGCTACGAACGCGATTATGCAATGGCTGGTATCGCTGGCGGTGCTGACCGAAATTGTCGCCATCTGTCTCGGCAACCGGGAGTTGAGCGCGTTTGCCGGCGGCATCTTTGTTGTTGCTGCTTTCCTCATGGGCGCGGGGCGTCTGCAGGTGCTGACGCTGTCCCTTTCGATTGCTACGTTATTCTGCAATGCGGAATAAATTATCGAGGAAATTGCGTAAAATCGGTACCTGGTATCGCCCTGCGAGTCTCGCCTTGAAGCATTAGCTGAGAGTGTTTCATATTTGGTACGGGTTTTGAAAAGACTTTCTGGTACTTGATTTGCTCAGCGATTAAAATGGCGCATCTTTGGTCATTCATCAGATTGATAACCCGGACACCGGAGCAGGC
>JAXHUV010000411.1:0-1395 GCA_034189445.1 Pseudomonadota bacterium | reverse complement strand
AGATCTGGTGATTATCCACCAGGCCCTCGCCGTCACGCAGTGAGCGGGCACCGGCAATTTCTGCATCCGCCTGGTACGGGTCCCAGATCACCCAGGCATCCACATCACCCCGGTCAAAGGCAGTTCGGGCATCGCCGGGCTTGATGTAGACCGGCTTGATGTCGCGAATCGACAAGTTGGCCTCTTCCAGAGCACGCACCAACAAATAGTGCACATTCGAGCCCTTGTTCAGGGCGACTTTCTTGCCTTTCAGGTCCGCCACGGACTGAATCGGCGAGTCTTCTTTCACCAGAATCGCTTCGCCTTTGGGCGCCGGCGGCTCGTTCGCCACATAGACCAGATCAGCACCGGCGGCCTGGGCGAAGATTGGCGGGGTTTCACCGGTGGTGCCGAAATCCACGCTGCCGACGTTCAGGCCTTCCAGGAGCTGTGGGCCGGCGGGAAACTCGAACCACTTTACGTCAAAACCCTGCTCGGCAAGCTGTGACTCCAACGTGCCCCGGGCCTTGAGCAGAATCAGCGTGCCGTATTTCTGGTAGCCAATACGCAGGGTATTTTCCTCCACCTCCGCGTTGGCGCCCAGCGGTGTCAAAAGCAGAGCACTCGATGCCAGCAGACCTATAAGCGCCCAGCGGCTGGTTCGTAGTCTGTGTCTCAGGGAAGTCTGTTTAGCCATGATGTGGGTCTCCATCTATTCCATGCTTTCGGAGCCAGACTCAGCCCCGTTTCGTGAACCCAACGCTATCAGTGCCTGCAGCCGAACCAAACCAACTTATCGTGCAGAGCTTCTGAATAAATCCTCTATTACCGAAGTAGCGCCTTTTCATACCACTTATGCATTTACAGAATAATAAATTCAGAAATGGTTGGTTCGTTTGCCCTCTCTGAGCCGGTAAGGTCGGTGCCTTGATAAGCAGGCAGAATTGGAGGAAACCTCATGTCCGAGGAAATCGGTTATCTGATCATTCCCGGCTGGAACGGCTCGGGAACCAACCACTGGCAAAGCCACTGGCAGTTATTGTTGCCCAACAGCAAGCGGATTCACGTGGAGAGCTGGTCACGGCCGGACCTGGAAGACTGGATCGGGGCCATCGACCGGGACGTTCGCAATGCGCCCACAGACAAGGTAGTGCTGATTGCCCACAGCATCGGGGGCATTGCAGTGGCCCAATGGGCCAGTCGTTACGGCCACCTTCGGTCGGATCGTATCAAGGCAGCCCTGTTGGTGGCGCCGGCGGATGCCGAGCGGGAGAACCTTCCCGCCGAGCTGCGGTCGTTTGCACCGATTCCGTCGGACTATCTGCCATTTCCCTCCCTGGTTGTCGGTTCAACCAATGACCCGGCCGCGTCGCCAGCACGTGCGCGGGATCTGGCGCTGCACTGGGGCAGCGAATT
>JAXHUV010000410.1:0-1399 GCA_034189445.1 Pseudomonadota bacterium | reverse complement strand
CCATCATGTATGGGTTCGCCAATGAGCAAGCGGACCGGGAAGGCCGGTTCATCCAGGCCGATTTTGACAAGGTTTCCGTGGCCTGCGTACTGGCACCCTGCGCCCTGGGGCGCGAAGAGGAGCTGATCGGCGAGGACGACTTGACCGTTCTGGACCACAAGGACGAGTTTATGGAGGCCTTTGGCCAGCATATGCAGAAAATGTTGCGCAAACGTCGCCAGTTTATTGTCTGTGCAAACCTCCAGACGGCCCATCACGTAACCGATGCCAGTCCACTGTACCACAGGCTGGACTTCTCCGGTTTCCTGCCTCACGAGCGTGCCTGGCTGGATCGCCTGTTCGATGAAATGGGTTGCATTGACGGTTTCCGCGAGATCAACAAGCAGAGCAACCAGTTCACCTGGTGGCCCGAACAGGCCGAAGGATCCCGCAAGAACGCCGGCATCCGTGTGGATTACCAGCTGCTGACACCGGGAATTCGCAAGACCATCGAAGATGGCTGGATCGATGCCTCAGCCCGCTTCTCCGATCACGCCCCGGTGATCATGGATTACGACATAGAAATCGGCTTCTGAGGCGAGATCTTGCCTGAATAGTAGCGGGTTCGGAGGGGGAAACCTTTCCGGGACCGTCTCCGGCCAGGGAAGGCCGGAGCCGAGCGCACATGGATGTGCTTGTAGCGTGTCCCGGAAAGGTTTCCCCCTCCGGACACGCGGGCGACAAGCTTAATCCGCCAGCGCCGCCTTCTGAATCTCAAACAACTGCTCAATACCCTGCTTGGCCAGCGTCAGCATGCTGTCCAGTTCTGACTGGTCAAACGGAGCACCTTCCGCCGTACCCTGAATTTCAATGAAGCCGCCCTGGTCGGTCATGATGACGTTCATGTCGGTTTCGGCTTCGGAATCCTCCGGGTAGTCCAGATCCACCACCGGCGTGCCCTTATAAACACCCACTGACAGAGCGGCGACCATCTGCTTTAGGGGGGATTTCTTCAGGCGTTTGTCGGCAACCAGGTGATTCAGGGCATCAACCAGTGCCACGCAACCGCCGGTAATGGCAGCAGTGCGGGTGCCGCCGTCGGCCTGGATGACGTCGCAGTCGACGGTGATGGTGTGTTCGCCCAGGGCGGAGAGGTCGACGGCGGCGCGCAGGGAGCGGCCAATCAGGCGCTGGATTTCGACGGTGCGTCCGGCCTGTTTGCCGCGGGCGGCTTCCCGGCCCATGCGGCTGCCGGTAGAGCGGGGCAGCATGCCGTATTCGGCGGTGATCCAGCCTTTGCCTTCGCCGCGCAGGAAGGGCGGTACCTTGTTTTCGACGGAGGCGGTGCAGATCACTTTGGTGTCCCCGAATTCCACCAGCACGGAGCCTTCGGCATGGCGGGTGTAGTTCCGGGTGATTC
>JAXHUV010000041.1:0-13775 GCA_034189445.1 Pseudomonadota bacterium | reverse complement strand
GCGGATCGACTGACCCGCCATATCCGGACCAGCCAGAAGGCGGTTCGCGAGATCACCATGGAACGGATTCGGGAGGCCGCTGAGGTCCACCGGCAGAAACCTGTCGAAAATGGGGTCAGATGAAATGCTTACAAACCTGTAAGACATATCGCACAACCCCCGGAGCGATTCTCCTATAGGTCTGAATTCGACCCCCAGTAGAATAATCAGTGTCAGGGATGGCAAGCCAGCACGGAACGTTGGCTCAAGGATGAGAACTCCACGGATCAGGGGTTGCTGAAGGAGCAGGAGTTGCCCGAAGGATCAGGGCTTGCAGGGATGACCACAGGGAAGACGCGCTCAGGATGAGTCGCACGCCTGAAGGAGCAGGCAGGGACCAGCCACGGAATCGGGGATTACATGGAACGTAACCCCATCCGTGCACTCCCCCACCCCGCAGACATTTCTGTTTTCTTCTTACATTTCGCTTCTGCTGCTTTGCAACCTGACACAACACCAACTAAACGCAAATTAGCCTCAGGAGCTGAAACCCATGAAACGCACCCCGTTTTTCGCGACTCTCGTTCTGCTGTTCAGCCTGGTCACTGGTTTTGCCTACGCCCAGGAAGCAGCCATCAATATCAATACCGCCGATGTGGCCACCCTCGCCAGCCTGAACGGCATCGGCCAGAGCAAGGCTGAAGCCATCGTCGCCTATCGTGAAGCCAATGGCCCGTTTGCAGTTGCCGCAGACCTGGCGAATGTGAAAGGCATTGGCGAGCGCACCATTGAGAAGAACGCCGAGCGTCTGGCCGTCAAGTAATACCCCGGGCAGTGGCGCGCTGCCGCTGCCCGCCCCTTCCTGAACCATTCTCCTTCCTGATTAGCAATGATGACCAGGTATCCACATGCGAGCAGGGAAGATCAGCCTTCCTTACGCTGTTTCTCCAGCATGTCCGGCTGCAGGATTTCAATCCAGTAGCCGTCCGGGTCCCGGATAAAGGCCAGGCCTTTCATCTTGCCGTCGTCCGGCTTCTTCACGAAATCCACACCGAGCTTTTCAAAGCGATCACAGGCGGCGTAGACGTCCGGCACTGCAATGCCGATGTGGCCGAAGCCCTGAGGGTCGTCGTTACCATTGTGGTAGCCAAAGTCGTTGTCGTCTTCGGTGCCCCAGTTGTGGGTCAGCTCAAGCATGGCTTCACGACCGAAAGTGAAGGTGGTGCGGTGGGCATCGTCTTGTGGCACCAACCCGGCCTGGCGATCATCCAGGTAACCCAGGAAATACAGGGTGAACTTCATTTCCGGGAAGTCCAGCTTGCGAACCAGGCGCATACCCATTACTCGAGTGTAGAAGTCCATGGAGCGCCCGGGTTCCTTGATGCGCATCATGGTCTGGTTGAATACGTAGCCTTCGGTTTCGGGAACGGGGTCTTCGTGGAGGCCAGGGGCCTGTTCGAAATGCTTGGGCATTTTGGTTTTCCCTTTTTTGCAGGATTCAAACATTAAGCCTGCGTGCGTTCCGGGACGATTTCAAGGGCAGAAAAATCTTGGTTGGCGCAGACCAGTGAGTTTTTTGTCAACCTGCTCCAGGCGATTCTGGCGCGGGATTCAATTAAGGCGTAAGCGGGATTCGGGAGTTTGCGGAACGCCAGAAATCTCTCATTCAGCAGGCCCAGCAGCCTGTCGGACTTAAGGCTGATCTACTGCGCCAGTGGGCTGCTGCTTTTAGTCTCGCCCTACAATGCATGGGTTTCGTCGACAACGACACTGGACACCGACCATGCACTACCCTGTAATATGCCCCTCTCACTCTGACGGGCAGCCCATGACTGACTCCACGAACATCAACTATTCGAAGCGCGCCTCAGGCAAAAGACTGATAGTGTTCAGCCTGCTGTTTGTGGTGCTGACCGCTGCCGGGCTGTATACCGTTCACCATCAGTTTGCCGGGCGCAGTATTACCTTTGATGCCAGACTGATCGCTCCGGAAGCCCTGTTATCGATGGCTGGCCTGTTGCTGGTTTATTTCGTTTCCGATGGCCTTCGGCTCTATTTTACCCTGAGGGCTCTGGGACACCGGCTACCCCTGCCAGCGATGTTCCGGCTGGTATTTATCAATCTGTTTTTCTCCAACATCACGCCCATGGCAACGGGGGGCGGTTTCGCTCAGATCTGGTTCCTTGGCCAGCATGGTGTCCCGGTTGGCAGAGCCACGGCAGCAACAACGATTCGAACGGTACTGGCGATGCTTTTCATTTTCTCGTTGACGCCAGTGTTTCTGCTCACGCTCAAGCCCCTGGACGGCAATTCGATTGCCAGTGACATCGGCACCGCGCTGGCGGTTCTGATTGTGCTGTACCTCGGTTTTTTCCTGGTGTTGCTGTTCCGGACCCGCTGGTTGATCGGCCCATTGACCCGACTGCTCAGAGCCGCTCACCGGCTTCACCTGATCAACGAACACCACCATCGACGCTGGCAGTTCAAGGCGCGCAGGGAGATGCTGCGGCTTTCCCGAAGCTTTGGCGATTACCTGCACGGCGCCCCCGTATTCGTGTGGCTATCTATCCTGTTTACCGCGGTATTTCTGCTCAGCCTGTTCAGCTTCCCGGCACTGCTGATGCACAGCCTGGGCTACAGTGTTGACTATGTCGTGTCGGTGGGGCTGCTGGTAGTCACCACCTTCGTTATGTATTTCTCGCCCACGCCAGGCGCTTCCGGTATTTCCGAGGGGATTTTCGGGAGCTTCTTCCGGGATATCCTCTCGGGTAACCACCTGATTCTGGTCATTGTCTGCTGGCGCCTGTTGACCATTTACCTGGGCATGATTATCGGGCTGGTGGTGCTCCAGAAGGAGCTTGTTGCCAATCGCAGGAGAGCTGAATGACTTTCCGCAACCCACTCAAGCTTCTGTTTTATCTGTGCTTGTTGGTCGTGCTTCTGCTGGTTGGCTACAGGACTTATTTGAATCTGTCCACTGAAGATTTCGAAGGCATTCACACCGCGCAGGTTGAAGGAATTCATCGTCAGGTAAAGCCTGGTGAACCGTTCAGCTTCGCGGTCGTCGGTAATATCAACAACTCCGTGGGGATTTTCGAAAAGCGCATCATCCCGGAGCTGAACAGTTCCGGAACCGATTTTATGGTGTCCGCCGGCAATGCTGTCAGCGATGGTGGTGAGGATAAATACCGCGCCCTTTACGGCACACTGAGTCACCTGGAGATTCCTTATCTGCTCACTTTTGGCGCCCACGAGTACGAGGATTTTGGCAGTTTCCGTTTCTATAGCCACTTCGGTCCACACTTCTTCAGTATCAAGGCTGGCAACAGCCGGCTGATTTTCCTGGACAGCACCGGTAAAACGCCCTGGCGCTGGCAGATCCGCTGGCTGAAAGATCTGCTAACCCAGGACACCTCGAAGGCCCGAATCCTGTTTATTGGCCACCCGCCCCTTTACCCGGACAAAAACGCCCCGTTCGACCAGGACGATGACTACCTGGCACCACCCGAGTTCCGGGATGCGTTGCTCCAGGCCATTGAAGAACATGACGTTGACCGGGTATTTTCCGCCAACCTTTCGCTCTATTCAGAAGAGCAGGCAGGAGACACAACCTTTGTCACCACAGGCGGCGCCGGTGGCCTGGTAATGAACGATGACACCAGTTTCTATCACTACGTGCAGGTGAGTGTGGACGCCGACGGCGAGGTGAGCCATAAGCTGCATCGCCTGGAAGTGGGCCAGCACCCGGTTCTCAAGCGGCTGGAAAGTCTCTGGTTCTTTATCTACTCCCTGTTCTACACCGGTTACCTCAACTTTATTCTGCTCGTCGCTGCGTTTGCGGCCATTGCCATCAAACTCTACGGCGCCATTTTCATCGGCAAGGACTATTACCCGGACTATGATCTGGACCCGGCCCCCTGGCTCGACAAGCCGATGCGGGTGGCCATGTTTACCAATAACTACCTGCCCTTCATCGGCGGCGTACCGATTTCGATTGAACGCCTTCGGCGCGGCCTTGAGGAGCTTGGCGACAAGTTGCTTGTGGTGGCGCCCAGTTACAAAGGCCAGCCGGAAGCCGAAGCCCATGTACTTCGGGTGCCCTCACTGCTGGCCATGGGAGAGAATCAGGAATTCCGGCTTGCCAATATCTTCCTCGGCCGGGTTCGCAAGCGGGTCCGGGCGTTCAAGCCGGATATTATCCACTTGCATCATCCGTTCTGGCTGGGGTCGCTGGGGCTGTTTATGGCGCGCACCCTTAAAATACCGGCTGTCTACACCTACCATACCCGTCTGGAGCACTACGCCCACTTTGTGCCCCTGCCAGGCATGCTGTTCCGGAACCTGATCTCTCACGCCCTCATAAAGCGCTTTGCCAACAAGTGCGACGGGGTAATCGTGCCGACCTACTCCACCGAGGAATATCTGCGGATGATCGGGGTAAAAACACCGACGTTTGCCCAGCCCACGGGGATCGAATATCAGAAGTTCCGGCAGGTCCGGCAGGAGGACATCAAGCAACTGCGCGACAAGCTGGAACTGAAGGACGAAAAAGTGTTCGTCAGCGTTTCCCGACTCTCCAACGAGAAAAATATCGACTTCATGATTGAGGCGATTGATTCCCTGAGGCGGGAAACCGATGTGCCTTTCCGGTTTCTGGTGATTGGCGATGGCCATCAGAAAGACCGGTTGCAAAAAAAGATCGACGACCTCGGACTTCAACAACACTTCACCCTGGTTGGAGCCGTACCGCCGGACGAGATGGCGACCTGGTATCGGCTTGGCGACGCTTTCCTTTTCGCCTCCAAATCCGAGACCCAGGGCATGGTGATTCTCGAAGCCATGGCCGCCGGGTTGCCGGTGGTGGCGGTTCGCTCCAGTGGCATCGAGGATGTGGTCCAGCACGGGTTCAACGGCTTCAAGACACCGGAGAAACAGGACCAGTGGCGGGCGCATGTTAAAAAGTTGCTGGAAGACGACGAACTCCGTGACACACTTTCCAGACAGGCTCTGGAGTTTGCCAAGGACTACTCAGTGGAGCAGTTCGCCAGTGACGTTCGCACCATTTACGGGACCACCCTCGCCATGTTCGCGAAGAAACGGAAAGGCTCGGCAAGCCACCCGAATAGGTAGAGTTACGCTTTTCCGCAGTGGCCTGATCGGGCGGGGCGTATTCTCCGGCCCCAAGTTCACGCGCATTCAATCAGAAACCGTAAAGGAGCGAGAGAGAGGTTTCGGTGTCGGTGTCTTCGGAGCCGGCCGGAGCGTCCGATACGTATTTCACCCGGAACGCCGCCTTCATGGAAAGATTCCCCACCACGTTAGCCTGCAACGACGTTTCCGATTCAGTCACCGTGTTGTTTTCGTCGAAACCGATTTCCGTGCTCAGCTTCTGGCGGAACAGGGAGTTTTCCGACAGGGCATAATCAAACTGGCCTGCGAGGCGGCCAATCGCCTCTTCCTCGGTGTCCTCGCCCTGAGCGTTTACCATTTCCAGCTTGTTGTAGCGATAACCAGCACCGACTGACAGGTCGAGAAAGGAGCGCTCCCCGGAGGTCCAGACCCGGTTTCCATAACCGGTGGTTACCGTGGATTCGAAATCATAGCCGGAGAAGCGATCGTCTTCGTAGGAGCCCCGGAGAAACCAGTACTGCTTCTCTGAGAACTTATAGTCCGTCTCCAGGGCGGCCTGATATTTCTCCGCAGTGGTTTCACTGTCGGCCTCCGAATAATTGGCCCGGAATTCGCCGGTATTGCGCCAGGTTTCGACTTCATGGACCAGCCCAAGGCGGCCCTTAATGTTGGTCTCTTCAGTGTTCCCGGAGGTGATCAACACGCCCAGTTCGGTTTCGCCCTTCCAATTGCCTGGGTCCTGCGCACTGGCTAAGGGCGCGATAACAACTGCGGCTATGGCTACGACCTGTCGCAAACCCATGAAGCCTCCTTCTGAAAACTGGGTCAGATGAACTTTTCATCTGACCCCAAGTTCACCCTCCAGGCTTTTCCGGGCCTGACGTTCTCTTTCTGCTTTTTTGCGGGCCTTACGCTCGGCAATGATGCGCGCGGCTTCACCGCCAACGTGGGCTTCGCCCCGCTGCTCTGCCAGACGCATCTGCCGTTCCCGCTCGGCAAACCGGGCTTTCTGCTCGTCGGTCAGCGAATCGATGCACTGATGGCAGCTCACACCCTGCTCATACTCGGGGCGTTGCTTGTCTTCTTCGGTTATCGGCCTGCGGCAGGCATGGCACTGGTCGTAATCGCCCCGCTCCAGCCGGTGGTTGACCGTTACCCGGTCATCAAAAACAAAGCACTCTCCGTGCCACAGGCTCTGCTCTTCCGGCACCTCTTCCAGATATTTCAGGATGCCGCCCTTGAGGTGATAGACCTCCTCGAAACCCTGCTCCTTGAGATACGCGGTGGATTTCTCACAGCGGATACCGCCGGTACAGAACATGGCCACCTTCCTGTGCTTCGCGGGATCCAGGTTCTGCTTTACGTATTCCGGGAACTCCCGGAAGCTATCGGTGGCCGGATTGACAGCGTTCTTGAAGGTGCCGATTTCCACTTCGTACTGGTTGCGGGTATCCACCAGCACCACCTCCGGATCGGAAATCAGGTCGTTCCATTCTTTCGGATCCACATAGGTGCCGACAATCCGTTTCGGGTCGATACCGTCCACACCCATGGTGACGATCTCTTTTTTGAGCTTCACCTTGGTGCGTTTGAACGGCTGGATGTCCACAAACGACTCTTTGTAATCAAAGCCGCCGAACCGCTCGTCGCTGGCGATCCAGGCTTTGACGGCATCAATACCTTTGCGACTGCCGGCAATGGTGCCGTTGATGCCCTCGCGGGCCAGCAGCAAGGTGCCGTGCACGTTTTTTTGGAGCATCAGATCCAGCAGAGGCTGGCGGAGGGATTTGTAATCATTCAGGACTGCGAACTTGTACAGTGCGCAGACAACAACGTTGTTGCTCATCGGTTTCTCCTGCGGGCCGGACCGTAAATCCGGAGCATGGGTTAGGGGCTGTTTATTTATTCAAAATTCTCGGAGATCTCAGAGACCAGAGCCTGAGAAGGCGCAAATTCTAACCAACTCAGGCTCAGGATCAAGTGTCGATTATGCGGCCATTAAACGCCATCAATCTGTCTCGCTGGCGAGCTCCCGTTCCACAACGGCAGAAAGTTGGCCCCAGCCGGGGCGCGTCAGGCGGATGTTATCCACCAGAACCGTTGGGGTGCTGGTTACCCGCAGCTGCATGGCCACCTGGCGGCTCTGTTCCACCGCTTCACGGTGCAGCTCTGTGGTCATGCAGGCCCGGAAGCGACGTTTTGCAAGGCCAAGGTCAACGGCATAACGGGTGAAGGTGGCCACCGGATCGTTGGAACCACTCCACTCTGTCTGGCTGTTGAACAGGCGATCATGCATTTCCCAGTAGGCGCCCTGGTCGCCGGCACAGCGCGCGGCCTGGGCGGCGGGCATGGCATTGGCGTGCTGTTGCAGGGGCAGGTCGAAATAGACAAAGCGAACCTTGCCGGTATCCACATACGCCTGCTTCAGCTTCTTACTGGCCGAAAAGAAACCGCCACAGGCGGGGCACTGGTAATCGGCAAACTCCCTTACCACAACGTCCGCATCTTCAGGACCCTGGGACACACCGTACTGGTCCATCCGGGCCGGGAAAGGCGCAGCATCGGCGGCAGCAACCGGCAATTCGTCAGAAGTCGGTGCAGGTGCGGAGGTCAGGAAAAATACCCCAAGAAGCACGGCAGCCAGCACCAGCATACCGATGCCTATAAACAGCACCCTGCTGGATTTTGGCTGGCCGGGAGATGGCGCTCCGGTTTCCTTGCGACGTTTTGCTTCACCCATGGAGGGGCTCCTGTTGTATTTTTGATGGTGTCTGTACTTTTGATGGTGTCGAAGGTTTACGGAATTCATTAACTGCCCCTCCCGGCTGCGGCGAGGCCAATGCCGGGAGGGGCTTTCATCAGGTGTGGCAGTAGTGTTCAGTCCCTGTCGTTACCGTTGTCATTGTCTTTTTCCTGGAGTTCGATTTCGGTCGCGGTGAAGGCTCCTGTGCTGGAGTTGGAGCTGACGTATTCAACTTCCAGCATTACTGCTTCGGTTGATTTAAAGGCTTCGACAATGGTGCCTCTTGCAGTATTTTCGTCCGCGGCATTTTCGTTTTCGCTGTCGTACTTCGCACCCAAATCATCCATTTGCACTCCAAGGATGCTGATGGAGCCGGGGGAGTCGGTGATACTCTGCAGGCGCCCTTCAAGCTCAAACTGATTATTTTCCCCGCCATCTCCCTGATTATCCACTTCCACTTTCAGAGCTTCGATATAAACGCCCGAAGCATCGGTTTTTTCAATACCTTCGACTTCAACCTGCGCTTTCAAACCCAGGGGGTCAGAAGCCTGCGCATTGTCATCATCCCGGGTCAGGATGGTCAGAGGGGTCATTTTCACTCTCACACCGCCCACCTCGAATGGGCCGGTAGCGCTGTCGATACGGCCAATAACGCCCTCGACCTTGGCATTGGCTTCACGCAGTGTGATTTCTTCCGCCTCCACAACCGTATCCGAGAGGAATGTCCCTTCCACCTGAACCAGCAGCCCCTCTTCGGTCAAGTCCGTGAGCGTGATGTTGCCACCAAGTATAGTGGTCTCCGTCACCCGAACGGTCAGACCACCCACCCGGAACTCTCCGGTACCTGCCCCTACCTCCGAGGCGGGGAAGGGCGAATCGATTGTCGCGGTGAACTCGATATCGCCGGAACTGTTGCGACGGAAGCGCCGGGCGTCATCCCGGTCTATGGCATCTGCCCTCAATACGTTTCCTGCCAGGCTTCCCTCCACTTCCAACACGGTGGCGGTTTCCAGGTCTGCCTCTGTGAGACCGGAGCCAAAACGGACGTTCTTCTCATCGTATTGAACGGTGATCGTGCCAATGGTGAATTGCTTTTGCCCTGTCGCTACCGCCGTTACACTTCCCTCCAGCTCGATATCGGCCAGATCCGGCGTGATCGTCTCAATATAGCCAGCCCGATAGGAGCCATCGGCCTGGCGCCAGGCGCTAACGCGAACATGATCGGTCACCGGTCCACCGCCAAGCAACGCAGTGAAGGTCGTGCCACGCACAACTGTCTGGCGGTCAACCCGCACTGACTGTCCCATAACGGTGAGGGTTACGAACTTACCGGCACCGCTTGGGTCAGGGGTTATCAGGCCAACAGGGCCACGCAAGGTGTCGTCGTAACTGAGCTTCTCAGCCGTTCCCGTGCCGTCATTACGCCAATCGCCTTCAACCCTTAGAATCATGCCTTCGCTGAGCTGGCCTTCGGCAGTGATGCCATCATTGCTTTCCACTTTCCTATTAAGAATAGCATCGGTGCTGAACTCCACACCGTTAACAAACACACTGCCGAAGCCGGAAACCGGCCCGACGCTTGAACCGGTACCCCGGATACCGCCTTCGGCAATAGTCTGGCCTCCACCGCCTATCGCACCGCCTACCGCATCACCTACACCGCCACCGCCGCAGGCGGAAATCGCCCCAAAGGCCACGGTGCCAGCGGCCAGCCCGAATACACGATTGCGGAGTTGCCGTTTCATACCTTTGTTCTCCCTTGCCGGTATGCCTGACCGGTATCTGTTAACTAACATCATTAAAACGTCTGCGGGGAATATCATCTTGGGATTGAAAAACCTGGTTAACCCGGGGCCCTCTCGCCAGGCGGGGCTGAGCCGGCGCATAGACACTTCGCCTCAGCATAAGATAACCGCTATCAAGGGGTTCCACCACACCCTTCCGAAGCAGCTCATTGAGAACTACCCTGGGGGCAAAATCGGGATTGGTCGCTTGCACCAGATCGCGAAAAGACTTTGCTGCCCGATTATCCATTAACAGCATCACAGGCTCGTGATGTTCATCGAGAAACTCGTTGGAGCCGATCCAGGAGCGAATCACCTGCCGGGACGATGCGGAAAGGATTGTGGTTGCAAGCTCCGTTGGCTCCCAGCGACAAATGATGTTCGGCTGCATGCTGCGGCTCATAGCGGCCATTCTCCGTTCGGCTCTTTCCGGGCGGGTTCTTCAAAGAAGAAGATGCTCACGCCGGTGCGGACAGGATCCCCGGACTCATCGCCAGGCTCCTGCCCGGATATGTCGCGGTCATGGGGGCCAAGCCATTTGTCCAGTTGTTCCAGCAGTGCCTGGGACTGGGCGGCGGCATGCCGGCGCCAGCGCTCCATCACTTCCGGAGGAATGTTGTTGTAGGTCAGGGTTCTCTGGAACAGGGGGGATTGTGCGGACTCATCACTAACCAGGTTGTGGTCAATGGTTGCTATGAGATCTGATACGTCCTCGCCGAAAATCTGAAGCATTTCCTCGCTGTCTCCGGCCGGAACATAGGCTCTCTGCTGCAGTATCAGTCGGCCCGATTCACCGTCTACCGACACCACACCTACCCGAAGCAGCTCGTCCAGCACGGCCCGGGGCGGCATATCTCCGCTGTAGTGCCTGACCAACTCGCTGAAGCTTTTTGGCCCGTCAAAAGCCAGCATGGCAGGCTGGCCGTCCCCGGTCTGAAAAGCGCTGTCGTGCACCCAACCCGAAACCACCCGGGACGCGCGGTTGGCATGAACCACATCCCGTGTCGCGGTGTGCTCCCCGGCCAGGATCTCCCGTTGGCGCTTTACTTCCTTGCGGGTCAGCCCGGTCATAACCGCAGCGCGTGAGTCCGTGGGCTTGCGGCGACCGTCGGCAAAGTCTTCCAGGGCGGCTTCCACGTAGGCACGCTTAATCAGTTCGGAAAACTCTCCGAAGGGAACGCCATTCCTCAACAACAACCTCGCCAGGGGGCGCAGAATGCGGAACAGCGCTTGGTGCAGGGGGTTGGGCTTTTTCATGTTTGGGATTGTATTCCCAGAGCGAGGTTCAAAGCCAGAACATCGGGCCAGCGTTACCTGGCCGGATGTTCTGGCACCTGCTGATCAGTCGTCAGAATTATCGTCGTTGTTGCTGTCAACAGAGACGTTACGGGTCAACACATACTGCCCCGCGTCTTTCATGTATTTCACCTCGACGTAGTCGCCAACCTGGGCTCCAGAGACGCTGAAATTACCGAGTTGAATCTCGAGGCCCATGATGCTGATGAAGCCTGAGCCAACGTCGTCCAGTTTTGCCTGGAGCTCGGAATAACTATTTTCATCGCTGTCCTCAAGTTCGATACTGACGGCCTCAAGCGAGGCAGCCCCGGTAGATACCTGACGACCTTCAATCTGGAGGTAGTCTCCAAGTTGCAGGCTCTCGATGTCCCTGGCCTGGCTTCGGCGGCCATCATCACGATCGTCGTCGTCATCAATCAGTGTGTTGTTGGTGATATTTACCGTCACCCCACTGACGATGAAGGTATCGCCGTCTACAACCTGATCGATCCTGCCATCC
This sequence comes from Pseudomonadota bacterium, assembly GCA_034189445.1. GTDB lineage: Bacteria > Pseudomonadota > Gammaproteobacteria > Pseudomonadales > Oleiphilaceae > Marinobacter. Next base: position 2,344 of record JAXHUV010000041.1, on the reverse strand, counting down.
AGCTCGGCATCAGAATCCCGGCCCTTGATTTCATCCGCTAAGAGAACACCGTTCTGGTAACTGCCCTCCACTTTGACCACTACGCCATCAACAAGACTGCTTTCAACAAGCCCTTCAAACCTGGTATTCCCGGCGACCTGCACAGACACACCATTAAGCAGGAACTGGCGGTTGGCCGTGTCATAACCGGAAACGGTGCCGGAAATCTCGGCATCACCGTCGTCTTCGTTGAACCAGTCGTCCTCAATGCCAATTTCTGCGGCGTTCAGGGTTCCGCCATCCGTGCTCAGTGTCCCTTCAACGTCCACAACCATGCCTTCCTGCAGATTCGCCAGGGAGAAATCATCATCTCCTACCGCACTGGTATAATTAACCTTGTGGTCGTTGATAAAGAAGGTTTCAGCCAGGGCATCGAGATTCGTCACGACACCCTCGAGTTCTGTGTCATTACTATTGGGGTCTGCGAAATCACTGCCGTTCTTGGCACCCACGAAGCTGGCGAGGAAGCTTCCATCATTCTGCCGCCAGGCACTGACTCTGACCCGGTAGGTTGCCAGGCTGTCACCCAGCTCGACGGGGGTCGCCCCGCGGAATACGGTACTGCCATCAAGTGCAACCGTTTGCCCAAGCATGGTGAGGGTTCCGGTGCGGGTCGCCGGGTCCCAGGTCATTGCTGAAATCCTGCCCCGCAGGGTATCTTCGTAGGTAATTCGATCAGCACGGCCTTCTCCATTAGCGTCCCAGTCACCCTCGACCTTGACGATCATTCCTTTTTCGATCTGGTGTGCCTGTTCTATCCCATCGTCACTGATATAGTCAGTGCCATTCACATTAAAGTGAATGCCATTCACATAAACGCTGCCAAACCCGGTGACGGCACCCACGCTGGTGCCGGAGGACGCTGTCCCGGTTGAGGCACTGCCGCCACCGCTTCCGCCACCGCCGCAGGCGACCAGAGTGCCCGCCAGGGCACCGGTGATCGCGAATTTTACTGCCAGTGATAAAGGTTTACGTTTCATCGATCTTCTCCAGACTCGTTTTCCGTTTAGCGACAGTCAGTGCTGACCACCCTTTTATATTGGGATAATTTTCCCAAAAAATCATTTGGGAATTTAATCCCATTTTTTGAACTTGTCCAGTCTTTGACCACGAAAATTGTGAACTTTATCGCGCGGAAAGCGTAAATGCCTGAACAGTCAACCAAAACAGGCTCAAGACCATGCTGGGATTTTTAACAGGCGATCCGAAGAAAAACTGCAGAAGCAATACGAGGCGAAGCTCGCCAAAGCACTGGATGCCCAGCGCAACGGCGATCTGAGAGCTCACGGAACCCTCATGGAGGAGGCGGAAAAGATCTACGTCGAGATTCAGGCGCTGGAAGAAAGGAAATAGGCGGGGGAGCGTTTACTCCCCCATCAATTGCCGGATGCGGTGCTTGAGACGGGCTACTTCCCGACGCATTTCCTCTACCTCGTCGAGCAACTCGAGAGACATGGCCAGGCCGGGCAGGTTCATCTTCAGATCCCGTTGCAGGCGCTGGGCTTTTCGCAATCGGCTCAGGGCAGCGATATCGAACTCCCATTGCCGGGCCTCTGGTGAGTCCTCAAGCGGGGCAATAATCCCGAAGTCCACCAGTTTGATAACAAACTCGGCATGGCACTCGCCGCGCTCACAGATTTCACGCAGGGTGAAGGTGCCGCCATCCTGGTCGAGCACCTCTACCGTCAGAATATGATCTTGCTTGCTCATACCTTACTCCCGCTCACACGTGAAGCTTACTGCGTGGATTGAAGTTCTTCTCTTCTTCAGCCAGTTGCTCATAGAGCTTCTCGGCTTCCGGGCTGTGTTTCTCGGGCATGGCGATCTGCAGAATGACAATCTGATCGCCCGGATGTTTGCCCGGGAAGCCCTTGCCCTTGAGCCGAAGCTTCCGGCCACTGGTGGAGCCCTTCGGCACTTTCACATTTACCTTTGAGCCTACGGTTGGCACGATCACCGTTGCACCCAGGGCCGCTTCCCAGGGCGCTATTGGCAGAGTCACCAGAACATCCCGACCTTCCACGGCAAAGTGTGGATGCGGCGCAAACTCCACCTCGATGAACAGGTCTCCCGGCTCACCACCGCCTGCACCTGGCGCGCCCTGGCCTTTGAGGCGAATATGCTGGCCCTCGCGCATGCCGGCGGGGATCTTCACTTTCAGGGTCTTTTGCCGGGGAATCACCCGGCCATGCTCATCAGCCTCGTGGACCGCGAAAGACACCTGTTTTTCGCAGCCGTGAAACGCCTCTTCCAGGAACAGCGCAATCCTGGCGTGCACATCTTCACCGCGCATTTTCATGTTCTG
>JAXHUV010000409.1:0-1406 GCA_034189445.1 Pseudomonadota bacterium | reverse complement strand
ACTCGCAAAGACTGAGGGGGAAGTCGACAATGTTTTCAAGGTTCTCGAGATTCATCAGGGGGAGCTGAAAAGAAGTGTTAGCTTGATGGAAGGGAAGATTCTGGAGTTGAAGGTTGAAGCAACCTGTGCAGCTCGAAATTCCCGCAAGTCAACATTGTCCTGCAGACAGGATGGAGACTCGGTACTCGCGGCGGACAGGCAATACGGTAGTCTGACTGCCCGGGTGGAGAGTCTGTCTGAGCGGGTCAGAGTTGTAGAACAAGCTTTTCGGGAATTCCGGGATGACTTGAATCATAGGTCAGAGGTTGTAGAACAAGCTTTTCGGGAATTCCGGGATGACTTGAGTCGTAGGTCAGAGTCAAATTTGCAGGGTTCAGAACAAATCCGTGCATTGTTGCAAGAGGTTAAGTGCGAGCAGCAGAGAGCCGCTCAGGAACTTGCTGCCACGGGTAGTTCATTCTCCCAGACGTTGAATTCTCAGAGGGGAGGTTTGCGGCAAGCGCCTTTCTTTTCCTCTCGAGAAGAAGAAGTAGCTGAGAGTTTCGGCCGTTCTCAAAGCACTGGGAAAGCAGAGCAAGAAACCTTGAGCCAGAAAAGAGTCAGTCATGCTGAGCGCCTTGATACCTCTGACTCAGAAGAGGACAAGGCAAGTTCTAGGGATAGAAAGCGCAGAGAGCGTGGTCGGGCCAGTGTTTCTTCTGGAGGGATGAAGGTGAAGGAGCTACCAAGAATGGTAAAGTATACGGGGAAGAAACCTTGGAGGAACTTTCTGAGTCAGTTCAATAGGTACAAGGCAGCACAGCAGTGGACTGATTCGGAGGCTATACAGTATTTTGGCTTGTTTTTGGAGGATGACGCACTGAGTTTTTATGACCAGTTGCCAGTTGGAGTCCAGCAAAATTTGACGCAGTCACTGGAGGCGCTGGGAAGGCGGTTTGGGGCCAGTACAATACAGGCTCAAAAAGCTATTTTCAAAAATCTAGTGCAGTTTGAGAAGGAAACTTACCAGGAGTTTGCTGACAGAGTCCGCAGTTGTGCTATTGATGCTTTCCCTGACCTTCCACAACGACACGTGGAGGGAGAGATCATTCAGCGCTTTTTCGAGGGTATCCGTGACAAAGATGCTGGGTTGGTGGGCATGGTTAAGCATTTCACCTCAGTTGAAGCTGCGGTAGAACACACGCTCCTGTACATCGAAAGCCGAAAGGCTCTCTATGGGTCAAAAAAGGTGTTGCGGGTTTTAGAACCGGACAGTGACCCGGAGCAGCTCAAGGTTAATAGAGTTCGTTTTCAGGAGCCAGAGAAACCGCAGAAGGAAGAGGATGATAAGATTAGACTTCTGCTCTCTAAGTTGGAAGAATGCTACGAGCGCCAGGTTGAACACCTGAGTCGGGAGAAGAGTTTGG
>JAXHUV010000408.1:0-1406 GCA_034189445.1 Pseudomonadota bacterium | reverse complement strand
GATGAAGGGCTGGAGATTGTTCAGCGCCAACTCAAATCCCGCACCGTAAAAGCGGGTGAAGAAGAGTTATTCAAGGCCCGGGCCAGGGAGAACGGTGAGGTCAAACTCATTGATCTGATTACCGCTCGCCTGGATGCAAAGACCGATAGTTACCTCGCCACACTGCCCAGTCTTCGCCTGACCGACGTTCGTATTTCACCGGAGCTGGTGAATGAGCATGAGCGTATGCTCACCGGGGGCTTCTACGCCGAGATCACCCTGAGCTACGACGCAGCCATTGCCCAGGAAAGCAAAGGCCGGCCATTTGGCGTGGAGTCTCTGCGGGAGATTCAGCTCTCCAGGCGGGATGTGCTGGATACCCTGGCGGAGGCCCGTAACGCCTTCACCACGGATGAATGGAAAGCCTTCCTCCTGCGCTCTACCGGTATCGAAATTGAAGGCCTGTCTGAGCGGCAGGTCAATGCCATGCTGTTGCGGATGGTGCCTTTCGTTGAGCGTAATTATAACCTGGTAGAGCTTGGCCCCCGTGGTACCGGTAAGAGCCATCTGTTCCAGCAGGTTTCTCCTTATGCTCATCTGATTTCAGGCGGCAAAGCGACCGTCGCCAAGATGTTTGTGAATAACTCGAACGGCCAGCGTGGTCTGGTCTGTCAGTACGATGTTGTCTGCTTCGATGAAGTCTCGGGTATCTCTTTCGACCAGAAAGACGGCGTGAACATCATGAAGGGCTATATGGAGTCCGGGGAGTTCAGCCGTGGCAAGGAAAGCATTCGCGCGGACGGCAGTATTGTGCTGGTGGGCAACTTCGATGTGGATGTGGAGCACCAGCAGCGCATTGGCCACTTATTTGGCCCCATGCCACCGGAGATGAAGGACGATACCGCCTTCATGGACCGTATTCATGCTTTCCTGCCAGGCTGGGATGTACCCAAAGTCAGCAAGGAGCTGCTGACCAACCACTTTGGCCTGGTGAGTGACTTCCTGTCCGAGTGCTGGAGCCAGCTTCGCAACCAGAGCCGGCTCAGTGTGATTCAGAACCGTGTGTTCTTCGGGGGAGCTTTGTCCGGACGGGACACCAATGCGGTCAACAAGACCACCAGTGGCTTGCTGAAACTGCTGTACCCGGGTGAGGCCCGGATTCCGGACGAAGACATTGAATGGGCCGTGCGCATCGCCATGGAAGCCCGCCGTCGGGTGAAGGAACAGCAAAAACGTATTGGCGCGGCAGAGTTCCGGAATACCCATTTCAGCTATGTGATGGGTGAGGACGGAGTGGAAAAGTTCGTTTCCACTCCGGAACTGCACAGTGAAAACAGCATTGGTGACGACCCGCTGGAACCTGGCCAGGTCTGGTCTATCTCCCCGGGTACCGGGGAAGAACACCCCGGCCTTTACCGTATCGAGGT
>JAXHUV010000407.1:0-1409 GCA_034189445.1 Pseudomonadota bacterium | reverse complement strand
GACCGCTCTGACTGCCGAGGACATTACCGTGCTTTTCGAGAAGTGAGCCCTGTGTCAGATGAAAACAGGATCAGAGATAGGGAATCAAAGACTCCCCGTACAAATGCAACTCCTCGAGGATATGCCGCTTCTCGGGCGTCAATTCCGGGTCCGCCGCCAGGCGCTGTAACTCCTGGGCATACGCCTCCAAAGACCGCCAGCCCTTCTTCGGGTGCATCAGCCGCTGGCTGCGAAACGCCTCCCAACGCTCCAGTTCCTCACCCACCAGGCTGCCCGGATAATTCCTGGCCCGGTAACGGAACAGCAGTTCCTGCAGGCGATCATCCTCGAAAGTCACATCCAGCTCCCCCAGGGTTTCCACCGGCTGTGCCAACACCCGGTTCAGCTTCTCGCGGTCGGTTTTGCTGATAAAGCCGCCGGCATAGAGCTGCTCGTCCGGGTCGGTAAGGTCACTTTCGTGGGGCTGGTCAAAGGCCTCGGCAATTCTGGCCGGCAGGTCCGGGGCCTTACGAAGCATGGCCAGATTGCCGCGCAGGGTGTCACCGTCCAGTGCCAGTGCTTCGAGGCGCTCCGGGGTAAGGGTGGAAAGCATGTTCGCCGGCGCCAGCACCGGGCATTTGTTCAGTTGCACACCTTTCAGCGGAAAGCGGTTTACGCCCTTTCCCAATTCCGCCTGGGAAGTAAACACCCGCTCACGAATCTGCTCAGGGCTGGCGTTGATCAGTTCGCTGGGGTCTTCCCGCAGGTCGTAAACAATCACCAGGTTCTTGTTGGTGGGATGCTCGGCCACCGGGGCCACCATGGCACAGCAACCGCGGCTGGCCGGGTATTTGGCCGATATGTGGAACACCGGTTTCATGGTCCCGGTATCCAGCATCTGCCGGGCCGAATGCTTGTCCTTGTTCTGCAAAACAAAATCGAAGAGTCTGGGCTGTTTTTCCCTGATCAGTCTGGCCAAGGCAATGGTCGCCTCCACATCCGACATGGCATCGTGGGCGGCTTCGTGGGCTATTCCGTTAGCCTTGGTCAGCGCTTCGAGCCGAAAACTGGGGCTGCCATCCTCCTTGCGGGGCCAGTTGATCCCTTCCGGGCGCAGGGCATAGGTCAGGCGTACCATGTCGATAATGTCCCAGCGTGAATTGCCATTCTGCCATTCCCGGGCGTAGGGGTCGCGCAGGTTGCGGTACAGGGTGTGGCGGGTAACCTCGTCGTCGAAGCGCAGGCTGTTATAGCCCACCACACAGGTGTCTGGCTGGCTGAAGGCCTCGTTAATCCGGGCGATAAATTCCGCTTCCGGATACCCGTCTTCCAGGGCTTGCTGCGGGGTAATGCCGGTAATCAGACAGGCTTCGGGCGATGGCAGATAGTCGTCCGCCGGTTTGCAGTAGATCACCAGCGGGTCTTCAATG
>JAXHUV010000406.1:0-1420 GCA_034189445.1 Pseudomonadota bacterium | reverse complement strand
GCCCTGGCCACACTGATTCGCCTGCGCAAACAGTCGCCTCATCATCCGTTTGTTCTGAAGCTGCTGAAAAACACCTACCTGCGTCTGGAAGACTGGCGCGAGCTGTCCAGATTATTGCCTGAACTGCGCAAGCGCAGTGTGCTTCCGGAAGCGGAACTCAATGATCTCGAACGTCAGGTCTGGCATAACCTGCTGGAACGCGCCGCAGAGGATTGCCGGCGCCAGCAGCAACAGGACCCCCAGGCATCGCTGGAGCCTTTGACCAGGCTCTGGGACGAACTCCCGGGTTTTCTGCGCCGTGACGAATACACCATCCGGGACTACGCCCGCCTGCTTGCCAGCCTTGGCGACGAGGTCCAGGCCGAAACCCTGTTGCGCAAGGTGTTGCGCAACCACTGGAGTGATGAGCTGATCAACCTCTACGGGCGGGTGCGGGGACAGAAGCCCGATGAACAGTTGTTACTGGCCGAACAATGGCTGAAAGACCGGCCGAACAACCCAGAACTCCTGCTGGCCCTGGGCCGGCTGAGCCTGCGCAACGAGCTCTGGGGCAAGGCCCGGGAATACTTCGAGACCAGCCTCCGGCTCAAACGCAGCCGGGAAGCATTGGCGGAGCTGAGCCGCCTGAATGCCCACATGGGCGAGGAAGAAGCCAGCGCCAAACTGGTGATACAGGGGCTGGTCAAGGATAACGGCTTGCCGGAACTTCCGATGCCGAAGGCATAAATTCAAGGGTCTTAATTCCGGGGTCGGATGAAAATGGGGTCAGAAGAAAGCTTTCTTCTGACTCCGTTTTCATCTGACCCCATGTTTACACCCTTGGCGCGTACTCCAGCACATCAGAGAAGAACGCCTCTTCGGGCAGTCCCGCATCCACCAGGGCATCCATCAGTGTGTACACCATGGTCGGCGAACCGCTGGCATGGACTTCCACGTTCTTCCAGTCCATACCGGAAGCAAGAACAGCTCGAACCAGCTGTTCGTGATGACCGGCCCAGTCATTATCCTTATCATTCCCCACCACCGGCAGGAAGGTGAAGGGTGGCCATTCCTCCTGCCACTGCTGCGCCAGGGCGCGCAGGTACATATCCTCATGCCGCCGCACACCCCAGTATAGCTTGACCGGCTGGTTGTAGGTAGTCTCACGAAGATAATCCACCAGACTCTTCATCTGGGCAAAGCCGGTGCCCGCGGCCACCAGCAACAAGGGCTTCACCGGTACCGATGCCAGACAGGCCTTGCCATGGGGCAGCTCAACGGTTATCTCACCGCCGGAAGTCAGGGCGTCCATGACTTTCTGGGCCGAAACCCATTCCGGTGTTGCCTGAATGTGCAGCTCGATGTTTTGTGCCGAGGGGCTGCTGGCGATGGAAAAATAACAAGGGCTTGTGTCGGGCAGATTGACCGACAGATATTGCCC
>JAXHUV010000405.1:0-1420 GCA_034189445.1 Pseudomonadota bacterium | reverse complement strand
CAAAACTGTGCGGAGCCATGGGTGAAGAGCGAGAAGCTCTTCACGGGCAGGCCAGGACGGCCTGCCCAGGACCCTCTGCGCGACGCAGGAGCAATAAGCGCAGAGGGGCGGAGCCCAAGCGCCCCAGGGATGGGCCGAAGGAGCGTGTTTTGGAAAGGCCTACCCGCCCGTCCGCATTCTCCCAAGGCCCGAAGAACCGAGGTTAAACATAACCCTGACTCCGAAGATAGTCATCATAGCTGCCACTGAAATCAGTGATGCCATCAGACTTCAGCTCAATAATCCGGGTCGCAAGCGAAGAAACAAACTCCCGATCATGGCTGACGAAAATCAGTGTCCCCGGATAATTCTCCAGCGCCAGGTTCAACGCCTCGATGGACTCCATATCCAGATGGTTCGTGGGCTCGTCCATCAGCATCACATTCGGCTTCTGAAGAATCAGCTTGCCGAACAACATCCGCCCCTGCTCGCCGCCAGAGATCACCCGTACCGATTTACCAATATCGTCGCCAGAGAACAACATGCGGCCCAGGGTGCCACGCACCATCTGTTCGCCGCCGGTGGTCCACTGGGCCATCCAGTCGGCCAGGGTTTCATCATCGGCAAAGTCTGCCGTATGGTCCTGGGCGAAGTAGCCCACTTGGGCGCTGTCGGTCCACTTCACCTGACCGGAATCCGGCTCCAATTTTCCGGCCAGACACTGCAGCAGCGTGGTCTTGCCGATGCCGTTGGGGCCGATGATAGCGACCCGTTCGCCGGCCTCGATCTGCAGGTCCAGGTTTTCGAATAAGGGCTTTTCATCGAAACCTTTGGTCAGCTTGTTCAGCGTCACCGCCTGGCGATGCAGTTTCTTGCCCTGTTCAAAACGGATAAACGGGCTTACCCGACTTGAGGGCTTCACCTCTTCCAGTTGGATCTTGTCGATCTGGCGGGCACGGGAGGTGGCCTGTTTGGCCTTGGAGGCGTTGGCCGAGAAGCGGCTGACAAACTGCTGCAGTTCGGCAATCTGGGCCTTTTTCCTGGCGTTATCCGACAACATGCGCTCACGGGCCTGGGTGGCGGCCGTCATGTATTCGTCGTAATTGCCCGGGAACAGGCGCAGTTCGCCATAGTCCAGATCCGCCATGTGGGTGCACACACTGTTCAGAAAGTGGCGGTCGTGGGAGATGATGATCATGGTGCTGTTGCGGGCCACCAGGATACTTTCCAGCCAGCGGATGGTGTTGATGTCCAGGTGGTTGGTGGGCTCGTCCAGCAACAGCACATCCGGGTCGGAAAACAGCGCCTGGGCCAGCAGCACTCGCAGCTTCCAGCCCGGTGCAAGAGCGCTCATCGGACCGTTGTGCTGCTCCAGCGGGATGTCCAGGCCCAGCAGCAGTTCGCCGGCGCGGGACTCGGCGGTGTAGCCATCCATTTCGGC
>JAXHUV010000404.1:0-1435 GCA_034189445.1 Pseudomonadota bacterium | reverse complement strand
CGGACTTAAGCAATCGTCGCGAGCAAGGTGGGAAAGCGAGCGCGGATTTTCTGGATTTTGAGGCGCATAGTGGTTCTATGCAACGAAAAAGCCGGGAAATATGAGCCGTTTTCCCACCGGCACAGTAGATTAGCCTTAAGTCCGACAGGCTGCTAGCTCTTTTTCAAACGCTTCAGAACCACGTCGAGGGTCACATCAAGTGAGTCCAGCACCGCAGCCTTTTCAAGGCCTTCGGAGGTGGCCCGGTAAAGGTGCGGCGTCATGGCCAGAAGGTCGGCAATGCTGTCCCGGTCTGGAAGAGCCAGCGGGAAGCGTACCACGGTTGAATCCAGCTGCCGGAAACCCTCGGGGGCAGTGCTCCCAGTGTCTCTGGGCGGCTTCAGCTCCGGATAAATGATTTCGCGCAGCTCCCGCAGATGGTCCGCACCGGCATCCACCTGTATCACCTGCCCGCCGGGCTTGAGCACCCGGGCGAATTCGCTGTAAACCGGAAACCCGAACAGGCAAAGCACCAGATCCAGCGTTTCCGGCAGTACCGGCAGGTTTGCATTGCTGCCAACCACCCATCGGGTTTGTTTATCCTGTTTTGCCGCAGCCAGAACCGCCCATTTCGAGATATCAACGCCAATCAGGGCCAGCTCTGTGTTGCCGGCCACGCTTGCAAGGTGTCGGAGGTAATAGCCTTCTCCGGAACCGGCGTCCAGCACCGAGCCAGCCCCCTCACTCGGGAGCGACTGCATTGCAAGATCGCTAACCGCCTCGGCAATCTTTGTGTAGAAGCCGGCACTCAGGAACCGCTGTCTGGCAGCGACCATTTCCCTGCTGTCACCCGGGTCCAGGGTACGTTTCTTCTGAACGGGTAGCAGATGCACGTAGCCCTGTCGGGCAACATCAAAGCTGTGCCCATTCTCGCACCGCCAGGCCTTCTCGCTCGGGATGAGCGGGCAACCGTCCAGGGGGCAGGCTAAGGCGTCAAACGGCATCGTGGTCATAGCTCGTGTATCCGGTTCAAAGGTCGGGGCCGGGTATCATGGTAGTCGTTCCCGCAAGAAGAAACTGATCAGAGGCAAATAGTTGACCAGGCACGCTGGTAAGACGGCCCGACGGCATCCTCGAAGGATTGAGCTACCCCGCCTCCAAAACCGGGACAGATTTGCCCCCAAGCTGACAGTATTGGCTACCAAGGAGGGCATTGTGAGGGAAATAAATCTGTCCCGGTTTCGTTGTCCCGGTTTCGTTGGCCAGGGCGATGATATAGGCAACACCCAGAAACATCCGGAACCGACAGCCTGAAAGGAATGTTTGAATCAGGGTGTTACGGTCACCGGAAGATTCAGTTCGACCAGTAGCTGATCGGCACCCTGTTCATCGAACACACGGCACTGCCGGCTGACAACCAGTTCGGCCGGGCGTTCCCGGCGGAGTAACCGGGCCA
>JAXHUV010000403.1:0-1439 GCA_034189445.1 Pseudomonadota bacterium | reverse complement strand
CACAATGTAAGGAGTCACTGTGTTGTTGATCTGCATCCAGCCGCACACTTTGGAAATCTCCAATTTCTTATCGTCTTGGGGTGACCTGGCCAGCCGAGGGCTCGAGCTCGCCACCCAGGATCTTCATCAGCGTGGATTTGCCGCAACCGTTGGCGCCGATCAGGCCGTAGCGGTTGCCGTTGCCGAATTTCGCGGAAACATTTTCAAACAGGGGCTTTGCCCCGAACTGCATGGTGATATTGGCGGTGGAGATCAAGAAAAAACCTGTCGATGTGGGGCCGGCAACGCGCCGGCAAAGAGAAAGCCCGTATTGTACAGGTTTGCCGCCAGGACTGTGAGGCCGCAGAAACACGGATAAAAAGCGCTTGCCTCCGGCGGGCTGTGCGGGCAGCATTCCCGTTCTGATGCACCCACTCATCCGGCATACTGTAGATCAGCTTTAAGTCCAGCAGATCAGCCTTAAGTCCGGCAAGCCGCTATAACGTTGAAGAAACCTCCATCTGCGGCTCCAGGGCCTGAAGACGCTCAACCAGGTATTCCATTACGATGCGAACCCGGGCCATTTGTTGGGTGTCCTGGTTTACATGCAACCAGAGATCAACGCTCTCACCCTCCAGCGGGCCCGACAGACGGCGAAGTTCCCGAGTACCCTCTCCCAGGTAGCAGGGCAAAACCGCCAGGCCGGCACCAGCTTTCGCCAGAGCATGCATGGATTGCAGGCTGTTGCAGCGAATGAAAGCGGTGACATTCTTCAGGTGCTTCCGATACCAACGGCCGGTGGCCAGATGGCTGAAGGTTTCATCGGGTATGATCCAGAGGCAAGCTTCCGGGCGTTTCTCAATATCCATATTGCGGTGCCGCCGGCAATAGCGGGCAGCCCCGTACACGGCAGACTCAATGGCCCCAATCCGCTCGCCTTCCAGGGTTGCCTGGGGCTTGTTCTCGGGGCGCAGTGTCAGATCGGCTTCCCGATGGCTTAGATTGGCCACATCATTGTCGGTCAGGGTTTCCAATTCAATGTCCGGGAATTCCCGCACCAACCCGGCAAGGATCGGGCTGAGCAATTGATTCATCATCACGTCTTCCGCCGCCAGCCTTACCTTGCCCACCGGCGCCGAATCCTGCCCGACCAGCTTGCGCTCGAGATTTTCCATCTCGATGGCCAGTCGATCGGCCTCCCGGAACGCGGTCTCACCCACCGGAGTGAGCTGTAATCCGTCCCGGCTACGTTCGAAAAACTGCACACCCAGCGACTCTTCCATCTGGTCAAGCCGTCTTAGAACCGTGGTTTGGTGCACACCCAGTAATTCTCCGGCTTTGGCAAGGGTTCCACCTATTGCCAGAGCGCGTATATATCGAAGATAATCCCAGTCCATAGTTACTGCATATTTGCAGCGAGAGTACGGATTTTAACGTATTCAAACTGCAAATAAGAACCC
>JAXHUV010000402.1:0-1448 GCA_034189445.1 Pseudomonadota bacterium | reverse complement strand
ATTCGGCCATGCAGGCTGACAGTCGCTTGTTGCTTTCGATCACCTTGTCATCCCGGAAGATGTCCAGGGTAGCGAGCGCCACGGCGCAGCCGATGGGGTTGCCGGTGTAGCTGTGGCTGTGGAGGAATGCCCGGAGCGTTTCGTAGTCGTCGTAGAAGGCGTTGTAGACGTCATCGGTGGTCAGCACCACGGACAGCGGCAGGTAGCCGGCGGTGAGGCCCTTCGAGAGGCACATGAAATCCGGGGTGATGCCGGACTGTTCGCAGGCAAACAGGGTGCCGGTGCGGCCAAAGCCGACAGCAATCTCGTCGGCAATCAGGTGTACGTTGTAACGGTCGCAGGCTTCCCGCAGTTTGGTGTGGTAAACCGGGTGGTGCATGCGCATGCCGCCGGCGCACTGGATCAGGGGTTCCACTACCACCGCGCAGATTTCGTCGTGCTTTTCGGCCAGAAGCTTTTCCATGGCCTCAAACTGGCGCAATGCATAGGCCTCGTCGGTCTCACCCGGCTCCTTGTTGAAGGCGTCGGGCGAAGGGGCTGTCAGCACTTCCATCAGTAGCGGCTGATAGGTGTCCTTGTAGAGCGATACATCGCCTAGTGCCAGGGCGCCCAGGGTTTCACCGTGGTAGCTGTTGCTCAGGTTCACGAAGTTTTTCTTGGCCGGTTTGCCCTGGTTTTTCCAGTAGTGGAAGCTCATCTTCAGGGCGGCTTCGATGGCAGACGAGCCGTTGTCGGCATAGAAAACCTTGTTGAGGCCGGGCGGGGTAACTTCGATCAAACGCTCGGACAGGTTGACCACCGGTTCATGGGTAAAGCCGGCCAGGATGACGTGTTCGAGCTTTCCGATCTGATCCTGTATTGCGGCGTTGATTCTCGGGTTGGCGTGGCCAAACAGGTTGACCCACCAGGAGCTGACGGCGTCTATAAAGCGATTGCCCTCGAAATCTTCCAGCCAGACACCTTCGCCCCGCTTGATGGGCACCAGGGGCACGGCGCCTTCGTGGTCTTTCATCTGGGTGCAGGGGTGCCACACGGACTTGAGGCCACGGGTGACGAGGTCAGCATTGCGCATAATAATTCTCCGTCGGACGATCTGATTCTGGGTTGTCGCTGTTAACCTGTGCGGATATTACAGTTAACAGCGGGTGCCTCGCCAGTGGCCTCGCGCTTCAGCAGTGCTTCTGCCGCCTTGCTCGCGACGATTGCTTAAGTCCGACAGGCTGCTGGCGTGCCAATACGCCATCGTGCGGTTTATGCCTTATGGCGAGACGGGCGAGTTTGCCAATGTCGGTATTTTGCCTGTGGGCACCCAAAACCCGCTATCTGAGCTCAGTGCGCCAGAACCCGCGAAAGAAACGCCTGGGTGCGTTCGCTCTGGGGGTTGTCGAACACATCGTCCGGCTTACCCTGTTCCACAATCTGGCCTTCGTGAATGTAGATCACGCGGT
>JAXHUV010000401.1:0-1453 GCA_034189445.1 Pseudomonadota bacterium | reverse complement strand
AAGCTTGCCGGTATGGCAAAATTGTGCCGTAAACCCGGCAGTAAAGTCAGTCAAAAAAACTAAAGGTTTTCGTAGCGCCGCCGTTAAGCAAACATAAACTCAAGCAAGCGCCGCACTCACATAGCGCAGCAGGCAAGCAGGTACAGATATGTCAGTTGACTTAAATGGAGTTGGCCCCGGTCAGGTCAACACCCAGAAAACCACGGCCGACAAAAGCGCTGGCACGCAGAACTCCCAGCCTGCGACCAATGAACAGGCGAAATCACAACCCCAGGATGCCCGGGGCGAGAACGTTAGTCTGAGCAGTCAGGCCAGGAGTCTCAAACAGCTCGAACAAAAACTGGGTGATTATCCGGAAATGGATGACGGCCGCATTGATCGGATCCGCTCCGCCCTGGAAAATGGCACCTATAAGATTGACGCCGAGAAACTGGCCCAGAAAATGCTTGAGATGGATGAAAGCATTTTCGGGTGAGTAGACCATGGCCGCAATTGATGATCTGAAGACTCTTCTTTCCCAGGATATTAACCAGCTGGAAACGCTGGTTGAGATTCTCGACAGGGAAAAGACCTGCCTTGCAAATTCCGACCTCCGCCAACTGGAAGCTCTGACTAAAGAGAAGAACGATCTACTGGGTGTCGTTCGGGAACGGGCTAAACAGAAAATCCGGACACTGGTCCAGATGGGGTACCGACCTGAAAGCGGTGAACCTTCCCGTTTTATCCGCAGTGCCGGTTTTTCCGATCTGTTCCAGCTATGGCAGGAAGCGGACCAGAAACTTCGAACCTGCCAGACGCTGAATCAGACCAATGGTCGGGTGATCAGCCATCTGCAAAAACGCCTGTCCAGGCTTACCGACATCTTCCGTGGTGCCAGTGGCCAGCAAAAGCTTTACGGCGCGCAGGGGCAGCAAACCACGGCATCCAGCAGCAGTGTACTCGCCAGCGCCTGACGAGGGCCTTGACGAGTCACCGTATTTACGTAATTGTCGCAGGAAAAATACCTGCAATTAACACAAAGAGCGGCTGCAAGTGACGAATATGGCAAACCCCCTGAGAATTATGACCCCCCTACTGCTTACGGCACTTACCTTGCTGATGCCGGCCTCCAGAGTGCTGGCCCAGAGCAATGACCAGCCCGCCAGTGATCCGCTGCCGGTGGTCCGCATGGTAACCAGCGAGGGTGCGATTGAACTACAGCTTCGACCGGATGTCGCCCCGGATACGGTTGCCAATTTCCTGCAGTACGCCAGGGACGGTTTTTTCGACGGCACTATCTTCCATCGCGTCATCCCCGGCTTCATGATCCAGGGCGGTGGCTTTACCGGGGATCTTTCCCGCAAATCGACCCGGGCGCCGATCCGCAATGAAGCAAAAAATACATTGCCGAACCTCCGAGGAACCGTTGCCATGGCCCGGACCAGTGCGCCGGATTCCGCAACGTCGCAGTTCT
>JAXHUV010000400.1:0-1465 GCA_034189445.1 Pseudomonadota bacterium | reverse complement strand
AATGCAGCCCGGCAAAGGTGAAGAACAGCACGAAAACCGTCTCTTCGAGGTCCTCCACCGGCTGAAACAGCCGTTCGGCCTGCGGCCCGCAGAACCAGCGCACGGTGAAACCCATGACCATCGCCGCCAACAGAGCCGAGAACCCTGCCCGTTCAGCCATCCCGACCATGAGCAGAATCGCTCCGAGCAGCAACGGGAGCAACACGCTTTGCTCGTGGCTCAGCCGGGACAGGCGTTCGACCAGATAACCGCCGGCGCCTCCCACCAGCACCGCCACACCGATCTCCCAGATCACCGTTCCCAAGGCGCTTTCCAGCGTTCCACTACCGACCACGGCCATCACCAGGGCGAAAATGAAAATGCCTAGCGCGTCGTCAATCGCGACCATACCCAACAGGGTCGTGGTCAGAAGACCACTGGCGCGATACTGATGAACGACTGCGACGATGGCTGCCGGTGCAGTCGCCGGCGCCACGGCCGCCAGCACCAGCGCGAACGACCACAGAGGGATGTCCGCCACCGTGATGCCGAGCAGCAGGACAGCTGCCAGAACAACCAGAAAAGCCCCGGACACTTCTCCCAGCGTTGCCCCGACGATACTCCAGCCCAGACGACGTAGCTGAGCGAAGCTGATCGCCCCGCCGATCACGTAGGCTATGATGCCGAGCGCCGCTGAAACCAAGGGTTGGGTCCACTCGATATCGGTGATGCTCAGCCAGCCGCCAAGCAGATCCGGGGCGAACAGCACACCCAGCAGGATGTAACCGACCACCCGCGGCACGCCCAGATAGCGGTTGCCCAGCGTGCCGAACAGCAGGCCGACCGTCAGCAGAATGCCGATAAAAAGGATTTCCACGTTGCCTCCCTGTGGCTTGCGCCCCATCCATCCGGGCGCTCTGGTTCTCGCCCGGCGCAGACCATGACCCTGATGATCAAGAAAGCCAGTGTAGCGGCTCGCCGACAGGAATGCGACCGCGGCATTGGCGGCGCGCTTTCCCATAATACTCATTAAAGGCGACCACCGGGACAGATTTATTTTCGGAGTATCTCGGGTGCCCCCAAGCTGACGGTATTGGCTACCAAAAGGGGTATTACTTCGGCCAATAACAGTCCGATCACAAGAACGGATTCTATGCCAAAAAAGCAAGGAGACGCTGATGTCCAGACAGGCCAGGGTGGTCGTGCCATGTGTGCGTCAACTCGGCGCAACGCACCTTTATGGTGCGAATTGGGGTATGAAGGTCACCAAGTGCACAGCTACAGGCAGTTTCCTGCCAATAAACCCGCCTCCGGGGCGGCACGAAACCTGCAGCTTCTCCCTCAGTGCCCATGGCACTTTTCCACGCACTGACTGCCAATGCGCAGGGAGCCTGCTTTGATACTTGCGACTGATCTTGACGGAACCTTTCTCACCGGCGACCCGGAAAACCGCCTGCAGCTTTACCAGTTGATTGCCACACATCCG
>JAXHUV010000040.1:0-13881 GCA_034189445.1 Pseudomonadota bacterium | reverse complement strand
CTTTCGTGCCCCGATTCCTGAATACCCGCAACGCCCGGTCGAGGATCCCGAATCATGACCGGTGACAGGTTTGCATTGAGCGTTGGAAGGGTCGGATTGCTAATGGTCGGGTTTTGGCTCCCGGCGACAACGCTGGGTAATGACGATCTGGATGTTACCATGCGCATGGTGACTGACGACGCGGAGCTTACCGATTCAGTCGTGCGGCAGATCGAGTTGCCCCGCACTGTTGCCCGCCCTGTTGAAAGCCCCGACAACCCGGGTGAGTCCGGCTCCCGAGGGCGGGATGCGGCGAGTGAGGCCCGGGAGAGGGGGCGTGAGTTTGGTGAGTCCATGTCCGAAAAAGCCAGGCAATCCCGGGAACTGATCAAGGGTAAGCCTGAATTGCCGGAACGCCCGGAACGCCCAGAGGTGCCGGATGCACCAGGGCTGAATCGCTGAAGCCGGATATGTAACCGACCCTGCCCCGCATGGATTAATCCGGAGAAACCTGTTTGCTGGTATTTTGGCGCGTCCTGTCCCTGACCCTTCTGTTAATGCCTACGGTAATTCTTCAGGCGGCTGAAACCGATGCCGGAATGGAGAGTTTCCGTGCTGGCGTGGAAGCTTTTGAGGCTGGCGATCCGGGTGCTGCGAAAGAGCGTTTCCAGAGCGCCGTTGCTGCTGGCCTGGCCTCTCCCTCGCTCTTTTACAACCTTGGTGTTGTCTGCTACCAGCTGGCCGATTATGTCGCCGCTGAATCTGCCTTTCGTGTATTGCTGGACGGCCCCCATGGCGCCCTCGCGCGTTATAACCTTGGTCTGGTGGCGCTTGCCGGGGAGAAGCCTGTTGAAGCCCGGCACTGGTTCGAACAGGCCTCGGCGGACAGCGCTCCGGATAAAATCCGGGCTTTGGCCCGGGCCCAGATGAGTAAACTGGACGGCGGAGTTCCGCCGTCGGCCAGCCAGCCTTCAATTCACGGTTATCTGGGTATCTCCGGCGGTTATGACTCCAATATTGCCGGCTTGCCCGAGGATACGGCGTCCAGTGAGGGTGGCGGCTTTCTCGAAACACTGGCTGCGGGAACCTACGAACGGCCAGTCGGGATTCGCTCCCGGATTGCCTTCGACGGGGCCGCCTATTCCCGCCAACACCCGTCCGATGGTGAATACGATACTCAAGTGTTGCAGGGACGAATAGCCTGGTCTGAGACCCTGGCCGGAGGTGAGCGCGGGGCCTTGGTGTCGCTGGAGAAATCCTGGTTTGACAGTCAGTCTTTTGAAACCCGCTACGGTATCGAGGGGTTTTATCGGTGGCGACAATGTTCCTTACCAGTTGCTCCTGACCGCTGCAGTGTTGCCCTGGCCGCGGCCACGGTGAATGGCGGCTCCGGCTTCGAGGTTTACGATGGTCAATGGTATCGGGCCCGCCTCCGGGCGCGGAAGCACCTGGGTTCCTGGCGATTCGATGGCGAATACACACTGGAAATCAATGATCGGCGGGATCTGAGCACGGCTGACGAGTTTTTGAGCGTGTCACCTGTCCGCCAGACACTGGAACTTGCCGGCCGCTACCGCTGGCATCCTGACCTGGCTTTGGGAACAACAGGCTCGGTTCGCCACAGCCGATATGAGGATGCCCATCGGTTGGTGACCTCGGCCGGGGAAAGCGGTCGCAGGGAAGATAACCGCCTGGAAATCGGATTGTTGGCGGAGAAGTCCCTGAACAGCCGCTGGCTGATCCGGGGAGAGTGGCTGGTTCGAGACAACAGAAGCAGTCTTTCGCAGTATGATTACCAGCGCCAGACGATGATGCTGACGCTGGAAGGGGCGTTCTAGCAGCCCGCCAGCGCAGTAGATTAGCCTTAAGGCCGACAGTCTGCAATATCAGAGCGTGGCCATGACCTTTTTCGCCGCGGCTGTGGTATCGGCGATGTCTTTTTCCGACAGTGCGGCACTGGTGAAGCCGGCTTCAAAGGCCGAAGGCGCCAGGTAGACGCCTTCTTTCAACATGCCCTGGAAGAACTTCCTGAAGCGCTCGACATCACAGGCCATCACCTGGCCAAAGCGGGTGACAGAGCTTTCCTCGGTGAAGAAGAACCCGAACATGGCGCCCGCACTTTGCACCGTCAACGGGATTCCGGTGGCATCAGCGGCTTTTTTCAGGCCATCACGAACGGCATTGGTTTTCTCGGTCAGCCGGTCGTGGAAACCGGGTTCGGAGATCGCATTCAGCGTAGTCAAGCCGGCACACATGGCCAGGGGGTTGCCGCTCAGGGTACCTGCCTGATAGACCGGGCCGAGTGGCGAAATGTGCTCCATGATTTGCCGGTTGCCGCCAAAGGCGCCAACCGGAAGGCCGCCGCCAATCACCTTGCCCAGGGCCGTGAGATCCGGGGTAACGCCGTAGAGCCCCTGCGCACCGCCGAGGGCAACCCGGAACCCGGTCATTACCTCGTCGAAGATCAACACAGTGCCGTGTTCATTGCAGACCTCCCGCAGTCCTTCCAGGAAACCCGGAACCGGCGGAATGCAGTTCATGTTGCCGGCCACGGGCTCAACAATAATGGCGGCGATCTGGTCGCCCATCTCGCGGAAACATTCCCGAACGCTGTCGATGTCGTTGTAGGTCAGCGTGATGGTGTGCTCTGCAAGACTAGCGGGGATGCCCGGGGAATTCGGTACACCCAGGGTGAGTGCGCCGGATCCGGCTTTTACCAGCAGTGAATCGACGTGGCCATGGTAACAACCCTCAAATTTCACGATCTTGTCTCGACCGGTGTAGCCCCGGGCGAGCCGAATGGTGCTCATGGTGGCCTCGGTGCCGGAATTCACCATGCGTACCAGTTCGATGGAGGGCACCAGTTCGCACACCTTTTTGGCCATCTCTGTTTCGAGCGCCGTGGGTGCGCCATAGCCAACGCCCAGATCGACCTGCGTGTGCAGGGCATCCTTGATGCGTTGGTCACCGTGGCCGAGAATCATGGGTCCCCAGGAGCCGATGTAATCAATGTAGCGTTGATCGTCTTCGTCGTACAGATAGGCGCCCTGGGCGTGGTTGAAGAAAATGGGCGTGCCACCGACACTGCGAAACGCCCGGACCGGAGAATTCACGCCACCGGGGATGTATTTCTGGGCCTGCTCGAACAGGGTTTCGGAGTGCGTCATGGGGCTGGGCTCCTGTTATTCGGGAAGTGAAAAAAGTGGGTAATGGCTTGCGAACAAGCATTCAAAGGCTTTGGCTCGCCGTTCAATATCCTCAGTGGTACCGCCAAACAGGCCGCCAACCACGGCGAGCATGTCGGCCCCGGCGCGGATCAGGGGTACGCCATTTTTTACGGTCACACCGCCAATGGCGGTTAGCGGGCACCCAAAATCCCTTGCTTCGGTCAGCACTCTGGGGGTTGCAGCCGGTGCTCCGGGTTTGGTCGACGATGTAAAAAAGCGCCCGAACGCCAGATAGTCGGCACCTGCCTCCAGCCCGGCCCGCGCCAATGCCAGATTGTCGTGGCAGGTTATACCGATAATGGCCTGATCACCAAGCAGGTGCCGGGCCTCTGTCAATGAACGATCGGACTGTCCCAGGTGAACGCCGGCAGCGCCCACACGTTTCGCCAGATCCGGGTCGTCATTGATCAGCAGTGGCACACCGGCATTCCGGCAGGCGGCACACAAGTTCGCGGCCTGGGCTAGTCTCTCGGCCATGGGCGCGCTCTTTTCGCGGTATTGTACCATGACCGCGCCGCCCCGAAGCGCTGCCTCTACAGAGGCAACCAGGGTTTCCGGCGGGGTGAGCAGGCTGTCGGTGATGGCGTAGAGGCCCGGGCGAAGCCCTTTGCTCAGCGTTCCCACGGAATGCCTCGATCCGGTACCGGCTGGCCTTTGCCTACCTCCAGGGCGTGCAGGATGGCGCGATGGACGTAGTTCTGGGCCTGGGAAATGGCAGCGCGGGGGGACAGGCCGGAGGCCCTGCCGGCGGCAATGGCCGCAGACAGGGTGCAGCCGGTGCCGTGATACTCGCCGCCGATACGTGCAACCTCCCAGCGCATGGGTTCAGGCCCGTGGTTGTAGAGAGTGTTGATAATGTGAACGCCGGTGCCGTGCCCCCCGGTGGCCAGTACTGATTCGCAGCCGCCCTGCAACAGGTTGTTGACGGCCTGATCAGGGTCATCGCTGCCCCCGAGCATCGCCAGTTCGATACCGTTTGGCGTAATCATCTCTGCCAGGGGAAAGAGCTTCTCTTTCATGGCGTCAACCAGTTCGTCGTCAGCCAGGTCACCACCACCCGCGGCTTTGATCACCGGGTCGGTAATCACGGGTATGCCCGGGTGTCCACGGATGAAGTCCACCAGCACATCGACAACCGCTGCATTGCCCAGGGCGCCGGTTTTGATGGCGTGAACGGGGGTGTCTTCGGCAAGGCACTGGAGTTGCTGGCGAATCAGGTCAGCCGATACCGGCTCTGCGCCATACACGTTGCGGGTATCCTGCACAGTGAGGCAGGAGAGAACCGGCAAGGGGTGGCAGCCCAGCGAGGTGACTGCCTGGATATCGGCCTGAATGCCGGCACCGCCAGAGGGGTCGAGGCCGGAAAGAATAAGAACCTGGGGGCGGGTATAGCGTTTAATGACTCAGCTCCTCAAAACGGTTTGACAACAGCAAGGATAACAATGGCCAGCAGGATCAGGACGGGCAGTTCATTGAACCAACGGTAAAACACGTGGCTTCTGGTGTTCTGGTCGTTCCGGAAGACCTTTACAAGGTGTCCGCAATAAAAATGGTAAATGATCAGAATGGCCACCAGTAGCAGCTTGGCATGCATCCAGCCCTGGCTGAAATAGCCGGGTACATTGTAACTGATCAGCCAGACACCGAAGATAATGGTCGCGATCATCGAAGGCGTGGTAATGCCGCGGTATAGCTTGCGCTCCATGATCTTGAAGCGCTCACGACCGGGCCTGTCCTCGCAGGCGGCATGGTAGACGAACAGTCTGGGCAGATAGAAGATGCCGGCGAACCAGCACACCAGTGAAATAATATGGAAGGCTTTCACCCACAGCATTGGTCAGCTCCTTCGGTATTGGTAGTAACTTTCGATATCGGTTTTCAGCACAACGCCATAAACCCGCTGGATCATTGGTGCCAGGTGACGTTGTACATAGAGGGCCTCGGCATCGGTTGCATCGAACTCATTTAATGCTTCCTCCAGTGTGGCCTGATACTGCACCGGGGCAACATCACGACGGTTGGCGGGGATGTCCATCAGATCAATGGCCTCCGGTGGTTCGATTTCTTCCTCGGCCACCAGCTTTTCCGTGTCCTCCAGGTATCTTGCCAGATCGACTGCCGGTAACAGTGCAGTGGGTCCGTTACTGCCCTCAACCACCAGCCACTTTGGCTCGGATTTCAGAACCTTGCGGGCCTCTTCCGCCGTCAGGTGGCGTTCCGTACGCAGTATGCTGCGGTCCATGATGGCGCCCACCGACACACGCCTCAGGGCCTGAATAACCGGAGAATTCTGGTAGCTCAGCCCCTGACTCTTGAGAATGGCAAGAAACAGTGACCTCTTGCCAAAGGCTTCGCTGGTTACCAGGCTTGAGGTGGTAATAATCAGCATACCCGGAAGAATGATGTTGGGGTTTCGCGTGAGCTCCATCAGCGTCATCAGGGCAGCCAGTGGTGCTTGCAGCACCGCGCCCATCATGGCACCCATTCCGAGCATGGCGTAAAAGCCAACCGATGATGCTTGGTCAGGCATAATCTGGGCGCCAATCAATCCCATGGCGCCGCCCAGGGTTGCCCCCATGAAAAGGGTGGGGCCGACCACGCCGCTTGGCATACCCAGCCCGATGGAAAGCGAGGTGATCACCAGCTTGGCAACGCCAGCGCCCAGCAAGAGCCAGAACCCCACCTCACCGTTGATGGTTTCGTTGACGGTGTCGTATCCGATCCCCATGGTTTCCGGAATGAAAATGGCAAACGGGACCATCAGAAATCCGGCAAGGCTGATACGTAACAGCACCGGGCGGTGGTGGTGCTTGCCCATGGTGTCGACCAGTTGGATAAACAGCGCCGCTGCGATGCCGATAATAACGGCAATGGCCAGTATCCAGGGGATCTCCAGCAACGAGTTCATGGTCAGCCCCGGGACGCTGAAGGCCGGCTCCGCACCATACGCCGCCTGGCTAACAATCGCTGCACTGACAGCCGCCAGAATGATCGGCGTAAAACCTGAAATGGTGTATTCCATCATCACCACTTCCATGGCGAAAATGACACCGGATATCGGCGTGTTGAATGACGCTGAAATGGCTGCCGCGCAACCGCAGGCCACGAGGGTCCGGATGTTGTTGTTCGGCAGGCGCATTGCTTGCCCCATGAGGCTCGAAAAGGCGGCTCCCAGATGCACGGCGGGCCCTTCCCGGCCTGCCGACTGACCAGTCACCACAGTGACCACTCCCGAGATAAACTGCACAATCGCACTGCGTATGGAGATGTAGCCTTGGTGGTAGTTCAGCCGCTCCATGACATGAACGATTCCGACCTTGCGGTCGTGGATGGCCAGACGGTGCATCAGCAAACCCAGGCTGAGCGCGCCGGCAAGCGGGAGCAGCCCCCGGGTCAGCAGGTCCAGTTGCTCGAAGGATTCGGAGCCATCTCCGGGCAGAAAATGCCCGAGCGGCCATTCGATGGCCAGGCGGAACACCAGGATAACGCCGCCGGTAATCAACCCGGACAGCAGGCCGAGTACGGCCAGTTGTGGCAATGCGTCAACGCCAGATAGTCGGCGCCGGATAGCAGGAATCAGGTGCTCGGTAATCTGGTGCCAGATTTTCTGCATGAAGCCAGCGTTCCGGTGGATTGGGGTGGACTGTCAGAAGGATTTTGACAACATTGTAACGGTCGCCCCGAGGGCTGCAATAAGTCATTGGTTTATCGTGGTAGACTACTGCATTAAAGCTCTTGATTCTGATACGACGTCGCTGGAGACAATGGTGATTAAAATAGGCATCGTTGGTGGCACCGGCTATACCGGTGTGGAACTGCTGAGAATCCTCGCGGTTCACCCTGAAGTTTCGGTCAGTTGCATTACCTCCCGTTCTGAGGCGGGCATGCCAGTAGCGGATATGTACCCGAATTTGCGCGGCCACTACGACCTGGCGTTTTCTGAGCCCGACGTAGCCACGCTTGGCGCCTGCGATCTGGTTTTCTTCGCCACGCCCCACGGTGTAGCCATGAGAATGGTTCCGCAATTAATGTCGGCCGGTGTGCGTGTGGTGGATCTGTCCGCTGACTTCCGACTTAAAGATCTGGATGTTTGGGCCAACTGGTATGGCCTGGCCCATGAGAGCCCGGAATGGGCTGAAAAAGCGGTTTACGGGCTGCCGGAAGTGGTGCGCGATGAAATTCATACAGCTCAGCTGGTTGCCAATCCGGGTTGCTACCCGACTGCGGTTCAGTTAGGTTTTCTCCCCTTGCTGGAGCAAGGGCTGGTAGATACTGCCCGCTTGATCGCGGACGCCAAATCCGGCGCCAGCGGCGCAGGCCGGCAGGGCAGGATTGGCATGCTGCATGGTGAGGTTGGTGAAAGCTTCAAGGCCTATGGCGCCTCTGGCCACCGCCACCTGCCAGAGATTCGCCAGGGTCTGTCCGGCGCGGCTGGCAGCGATGTGGGCGTGACCTTCGTTCCCCATCTGATCCCGATGATCCGCGGCATTGAGGCGACACTCTACGCCGAGCTGAAAAACCCGGCGGATTTTGATCGGTTGCAGACGCTGTTTGAAGAGCGCTTCGCCGATGAGCCCTTTGTCGATGTCATGCCTTTCGGTAGCCATCCGGAAACCCGGAGTGTGCGTGGCGCAAACCAGTGTCGTATGGCGCTGCACAGGCAAGAGCAGAGCAACATCGTGATTGTCTCTTCCGTCATCGATAACCTGGTAAAAGGCGCGGCGGGGCAGGCGGTTCAGAATATGAATATCATGTTCGGTCTGACAGAAACCATGGGGCTTGAGGCCCCGGCGCTGCTGCCTTGATGCCCAAGGGAAGATTGTGAGCGAGCAGCGAAAGCCGGCGGAAGAGTATGTGGTCATCCGGCATCGTCCGGGGTACCGCCTGCGAAGAACGGCCATACTGCTGGTGTTTCCCATCGTGGCGGCGATTGCCGGGTATGCCACGGGGCTGGCCCAGAGTGGTTTCCGTTTCTCCAGCGCCGAGCAGTCAAACCAGGTGCTGGAAAACGAAGTCGAGAAGCTGCGGGACGATTATCGCAAGGCCCGGCAACAGTTGATCAATCTGGAGCGTGGGCGAGCCATTGATAAGCAGGCCCTGAGCCAGGCGAGAAAAACCATCGTGGATCTGGAAACCCGGATTGGATCACTGAAATCGGATCTGACTTTCTATACAAATATCATGGCGCCGTCGGAAACCAGCAAAGGTCTCCAGGTTGACAGTTTTACGCTGGTTCGAGCCCGCAATCAGGGTGGCTATAACTTCAAGCTGGTGCTGACCCAGGTCGGCAACAACAAGAGCTACATTTCCGGCGTGGTGGCGGTCAATGTCATTGGTTTGCGTGGTGAAGAGAAAGAGGTCATCGCCTTGCGTGATCTCTCGGAGGACGTAGCCGATCCCGGCGTGAAATTCCGTTTCCGGTATTTTCAGGATGTCGAGGGCTCCCTGAAATTACCGGAAGACTTTGAGCCGCTTGAGATCCAGGTGGTAGCCCAGGCGGAGGGAAGAAAGTCCTCGCAAGCCGAACGTACCTTTAACTGGGACGATTTAACGGAGAGCTGACATGCTTGGCAAGAAAAAGCAGAAACCGCGCCGGCCCACCGGCCATTTTGATACCCTGATTTCCTCACGGACGACCGTGGAAGGCGATGTGCATTTCAGCGGTGGGCTTCACGTGGATGGCCGTATTCGCGGCAAGGTGGTTGCCGACGAGGGTACCGAGGCGGTACTGAGGGTCTCGGAAGTCGGTGAAGTAACGGGCGATATCAATGCGCCTCACGTCATCATTAACGGGACTGTGAGTGGTGATGTCTACGCATCGGCACATCTTGAACTGGCGGAAAAAGCCTCTATTAATGGCAGTGTTTACTACAATCTGATCGAAATGGCCATGGGTGCCTCGGTGAACGGCAATCTGGTGCATCAGCGGGAGTCTGTCGGGCTGCTCTCCCAGGATGCCAAATCTGCCGGATCCGGGCACAACCAGGTTTCCACCGGTGATCAGATTCCGGAGTCCAAGGTGTCGGACGATGGTGGAAAGTCCGAATAGTTGATTGTTTTAGTCAGGAATACCATAATCGCCTGAGTTGTTCACGATAATCCGGAGGCGAACTTGAGCGCAGTTCAGCAACAAATGGCCACACCGCTGTTCTTCAGTGACAGTGCAGTTGCCAAAGTACGTGAGTTGATCAAGGAAGAAGAGAATCCCGAACTCAAACTCCGCGTCTTTGTTACGGGCGGGGGCTGTTCCGGATTTCAGTACGGCTTCTCGTTTGATGAAAATCAGGATGAAGAAGACACGGTGATTGAGCGTGATGGTGTTTCTCTTCTGGTTGATCCGATGAGCTACCAGTATCTGGTGGGCGCCACCATTGATTACCAGGAAGGCCTGCAGGGATCGCAGTTCGTGGTCCAGAACCCCAATGCCAGCTCCACCTGCGGCTGTGGCAGTTCCTTCTCTATCTGATCCGGAAAGGCTTCAGGCCGGGTAGATGGCGCCCAGAATGCGAGGGCCAGTTGCTCCGGTCACCTCCGGGAGGTTCCCGGGCTTGCCTTCGAGTGCCTGTTTTGCCAGCCATGCAAACGCTACAGGCTCCACCATCTGAGGGTCCACCCCCAATTCCGAGGTGAGTGAGAGTCGGGCTTCTGGCAGAGCCTTGCCAAGCTTTTCCATCAAGAACTGATTTTGTGTCCCACCGCCGCATACGTAAACCCGAAGGTCCGCAGTCTCGGGCAGCTGGTTAACGACACTGGTAACCGTCAGTTGCAGCAGGGTCCTCTGAATATCTTCCGCTGGAATGTCCGGGTGGCGACTGACCAGTGTTCTGACCCATTCAAGATTGAACCGCTCTTTTCCCGTGCTTTTCGGGGGTGCCTTCGAGAAGTAGGCATCGGAAAGCATGTCATCAAGAAGCTGCTGGTTGACCGAGCCCTCACGGGCCCAATGACCACCGCTGTCAAAAGGCAGTCCGGTCTGGTCCAGGCACCAGGCGTCCATCAGTGCGTTGGCCGGGCCGGTGTCGAAACCCGCTGTTGCCGGCAGGTCCGTGCTGGCCGGGAGCCAGGTGATGTTGGCGATGCCGCCGAGGTTAAGAATACAGCGGTTCTCGGTATCCGAGCTGAAGAAGGCTTTGTGGAAGGCTGGAACCAGCGGTGCCCCCTGGCCTCCGGCGGCCATGTCTCGCCGCCGGAAATCTGCGACTGTGGTGATGTTGGTGGTTTCGGAAATCACGGAAGGGTTGCCGATCTGGATCGAGAAAGGCGCTGGGCCAGAGGGCTGGTGCCGAATGGTTTGTCCGTGGCTGCCAATGCCCCGAATCGTCGCCCGGTCAATCCCGGGCGTTTGAATAACCTCGTCCGCCGCACGGGCAAACAGTGTGCCGACCAGGGTGTCCAGCTCACCGATTTCGTCGGGTGTTGCCCGATTCTGGCTGGCGGCCAGCAGGCGGTGGCGGATCGGATCCGGGTAGGGGATTGTGTGCGACACGTGGATCTGTGCGGTGCTGTTCTGGAAAGATACCAGCACGGCATCAATGCCATCCATGCTGGTGCCCGACATCAATCCTATCCAGGTTTGCATTTTTCGTTCAGTCGTCTGAAGCCAGTGCGAGTTGCTGGTAGCTCTCGCGGAAAACGTCAAACTGTGCGATTCGTTGTTCGGTGAACCGTTTGAACCGGGCCGTTTCGGAAGCCGGAATGGGTTTGGCATCCGGCAGCTTGACGGTACGCGAGTTACGTGGCGCCCCGTTCAGCCTGAACTCGTAGTGCAGGTGCGGGCCAGTAACCATTCCAGACGAGCCGACGTGGCCGATAGTCTGGCCCTGCTTGACACGTGTGCCATTCTTGATGCCTTTGCCCAGGCGGCTCATGTGAGCATAAAGGGTGGTGATATTGTCACCATGCTGGAGGATAACGGTACGCCCGTAGCCACCCTTCCAGCCCGCAAATTTAACGCGTCCCGAGCCTGCTGCCTTGATGGGTGTGCCGGGGGGCGCTGCGTAATCGGTTCCCTCGTGCGGGCGGACAACGTCCAGCACTGGATGGCGGCGCTGCATATTAAAGGGCGAGGAAACCCGGGCATTGATCGGGGTTCGCAGAAAGGCTTTACGCATGCTCTTGCCGTCGGGGGCGTAATAATCACTGTCGCCATTGCTGTCCGTGTACAGCAGGGCGAGATTTTCTTCACCACGGTTAACAAATCTGGCGGACAGAATCCGGCCGGTGTCGAACTTTTCGCCGTCGAGGTAGAGTTCCTCGTAAACCACTTCGAATTGGTCGCCCTTCCGGACATCGTAGACAAAGTCGATATCCCAGCCGAAGATACCGGCCAACTCCATGGTCAGGCGGTCGTTAAGGCCGGCTTCACGTGCAGCGAGATACAGAGAGCCGTCGATGGTACCGGATGCAAAGGCTGGCCGTGCTTCCGGTTTTCGAACTTTGGTCTCGCCGGTAAAGCTATCGCCCTCTTTTGTGATTTTCAGGGTCTCCAGAAGGTTTCGTTGCAGATCAATGGCTGCAAGTGAGCCGTCCTCGGTTGTTGCAAAACGGATGCTTTCGCCAGCGTAAAGGCGCTGAAGCTTTTCCGCCTCACCGTCGCCGTGAATAACGGAAAGCATGATGCCATCATTGAAACCGGCTTTCCTGAACAGTGAAGAAAGAGTGTCACCGGGCTTGATTGCCAAGGTTTGCCAGTCGAGTTCCGGCTTTTTCGGGGCAGCGGGTTGTTCTGGTGCGGCCAGGCTCGCATGATGGCTTGTTGCTGACGCGCTATCGGGTTCGGAGGCTTCCGGCTGGCTTTTCGCGGTCGGGGCGGCGGGCGGTGTTGCTCGCACTGGCGCGGCACCTGTGCTGGAAACAGTCCCCTGCTCCAGATCGAGGGAGTAAGACATCCGTTTCGCTTCAACGTTGCTGCTGGGGCTCATAAGGATGGCAGCGGTAACAACAACGGTGGCCGCGGCAGCAATAGTAATGTGAGTTTTGGGAAACATTTTTAGCATGTATCGCACCCGTTTTAATCGGCATTCCGGCAGTTTGTACTGCCTAATTAAAGTTGCTGTTCAAGTATAGTTCAACAGATTACCGCATAAAATGCATGCGGGACAGCGTGTAACATTACGGTTGCTGGTCCATCCTTCGGATTTCTTTTGACAGCGTTGTTATAATGCGCCGCCCTGCAAACTCGGCATTGGTCAATTTCTGGGCAGCATGCCGCGGCAGGGGAACAGGTAACTCACGGATTTCTTTTGTTGAACTCTGTAATTGACTGAATCTTTCCAGGACCAAAGCGGGGACGTGTTGTTCATGGCATCCATTGATGAAGCGTTGGCGATAATCAAGCGAGGCGTAGACGAAATTATTCCGGAAGATGAGCTTGTCGAGAAATTAAAGGAAGGTCGACCGCTCCGGATCAAGGCGGGTTTCGATCCCACTGCGCCCGACCTTCACCTTGGGCACACGGTTCTTATTAACAAGCTTCGGCAGTTTCAGGATCTTGGTCACGAAGTGATGTTTCTGATTGGTGATTTTACCGGAATGATCGGTGATCCCACCGGCAAGAGTGCCACGCGCCCTCCTTTAACAGAGCAGCAGGTTGCCGAGAATGCGGTTAGCTATAAAGAGCAGGTGTTCAAAATTCTGGACCCTGAGAAAACGCGCGTCATGTTCAATTCAGATTGGATGAGCAAGATGAGTGCTGCTGACATGATCAAGCTGGCGGGGCAGTATACTGTGGCCCGCATGCTGGAGCGAGATGATTTTGCCAAGCGCTATCGGGCTGAGCGGGCGATCGCGATTCATGAGTTCCTGTATCCGTTGGTCCAGGGTTATGACTCTGTCGCCATGGCGGCTGATGTTGAGCTCGGCGGTACCGACCAGAAGTTCAACCTACTAATGGGGCGCATCCTGCAGAAGCACTATGGCCAGTCGCCCCAGGTGATCCTCACCATGCCAATTCTGGAAGGGCTCGACGGTGTTCAGAAGATGTCCAAGTCTCTGGGCAACTACGTGGGGGTCAATGACTCGCCAGGTGAAATGTATACTAAACTGCTCTCTATGCCGGATGATCTCCTGTGGCGTTACTTCGAGTTGTTGAGCTTCCGACCGCTTGCCGAGGTGGAGGAGTTTCGTAAGGCCGTTGCGGGTGGCGCCAACCCGCAGGAGTATAAGAAGTTGCTGGCGGAAGAGATCATTACTCGGTTCCACGGTGAAGAGGCAGCCCGGACTGCTCACAAGTCTGCCGGTAACCGTGTTGCCCTTGGTGAGATTCCTGACAATGTGCCGACGGTTGAGGTGACTTTGGAGGGGCAGTCCGAAATTCCGATGGCTTCGGTGCTTCGCCTGGCCGGGTTGGTGAAGAATGGCGCGGCAGCCAGAGATGTCCTGGGGCGTGGTGCGGTCTTTGTGGATGGTCAGAAATTTGAAGGCGATCGGATGTTTGTGGAAGGTGATGATTGCGTGATCCAGGCGGGCAAGAAGAAGATCGCCCGTGTTCTGATTATTGCGTGATCGATTTTGGGCGATTTTGAGTTTTTTTCAGAATCGCCGTTGACACCCCCGGGCAGGTCTGTAGAATGCGCCTCTCTTTCGAAGGGAGCACCGCTGAGGCGGCTCAGAAATCGAAAGATAATTGTTTGAAAACGCTGAAGAAAATGGGTTCCAACTTTCTTCAGAAAGCGGT
>JAXHUV010000004.1:18743-25895 GCA_034189445.1 Pseudomonadota bacterium | reverse complement strand
ACGTACCGGACCATCGAGGCGAGTTCTTCAATGTGCGTGGCCCTCTCAACATCGCCCGCCCGGAGCAGGGCTGGCCGGTCACCGTGCAGGCCGGCCAGTCGACCGCCGGCCGGCAGTTTGCGGCGGACCTTGCCGAGGTGATCTTCGGCGCGTCCAGCACCTTGCGCGAGGCGCGCGAGTATTACGCCGACATCAAGACCCGCGCCCGCGCTGCTGGCCGCGACCCGGAGCACGTCAAGGTCATGCCTGGCTGCTTCGTTATCCTGGCCGACACCGTGGCCGAAGCGCGTGAGCGCAAGGCGCTGCTCGACAGCCTGGTGCACCCGGACAGCGGCATGGGGACGCTGTCGATGCTGCTGGGCACCGACGCGTCGAAGTTTGATCTTGACGCGCCGCTGCCGGAAATTCCGGAAACCAACGGCGCGCGCACCGCCAGGCAGAAACTGGTGGACCTGTCCGCGCGCGACGGTCTGACAACCCGCCAGCTCGCGCAGCTCGTGGGCGGCAGCTTTGGTGCGCTGGAGATGGTCGGCACCGCTAGCAGCGTCGCCGACCAGATGGAGGAATGGCTGCTCACCGAGGCCTGCGACGGCTTCAACATCCTGTTCCCGTACCTGCCCGAGGGCCTCGACGACGTGGTGGACCGCCTGGTGCCGGAGCTCCAGCGCCGGGGTCTTTTCCGCCGCGACTACGCGGGTGTCACGCTGCGCGAGAACCTGGGGCTGCCGAGGCCGAAGAACCGTTACTTTGAACGGTAGCCGCGATGTTTTTCGGTGCGATCGCTAAAGCCAGAGCGACGGACGGTTACACCCCCGGGCTAGCGCGGACCGAATAGAGGCCCTATGCTTTCTATACTCAAAACTCAAAGGATTTGGCTCGCGAGGGAAAAGGCATCATCCAGTAGCCCGTCCCGTCTCGCCTCATTCTGACCACCGACCCACGGAGGGCAAGCCCATGCAGCAACTGTCTCCGGACCTGTGGCAGAGCGCTGCGGAGCACCCGTTCGGCCCCGACGTAACCACGCACGCCTACCTGTGGTGCGGGCCGGCCGGCAACGTGCTGTTCTACAACACGGGGCTGGCCGACGAAATTGAGGCCATGGCAGCGCTGGGAGGCGTCGCGTGGCAGTACCTGAGCCATCGCGACGAGGTCTCACCCAGCCTGGCGGCGATACACGCCCGCTTCGGCACCCGCCTGCGTTGCCATGTGCTGGAGGCACCCGTTGCCCAGGCCGTCACCCCGGTCGACGCCACATTTGACGCGGCGCACCTTCCGCTGGCTGGACTGGAGGTGATTCCTACCCCTGGCCATACCGTCGGAAGTACCTGCTTTCTGGTCCAGGGTGCGGCTGGTAACTACCTGTTCACCGGCGACAGCCTGTTCCCGGACGGCAATGGCTGGAATACCTACGTCAGCACCGATCAGCGCGCCACGCTGGCTGCCAGTCTCGACCGCTTGCGCACATCCGCCCCGGCGCTGGTGCTGGCGTCGGCGGCGCGGCATCCACACGGTTACCGCGCCGTCGACGCCCCGCAGTGGCAGCGCATTCTCGACACAGCCATCGCCGATTTGCGCTGAGAGCGTGTGATTTTTTCACGCTCTCAGTCGCGCCGCCTGCAGCTCGGCATCGTCCTCCACCGCCCGCAGGCGCCGTCCAAAGAGGCTGTGTCATGCTTCTATGGCTATCGCATCCCGCTTAACGGTTTTTGCCTTTGCCTTTGCCGTTGGGCAGGTTGCGATTTGTGATAGCCCAGGTGCCATCACGAAGCTCGGCTTCAGCGTGCTGGATGTTGACGAACAGCGTCTTGGGATCCTTGCCGAAGTAGATGCCCGTGCCCTCTGCGCCATTATAACCCCAATCGAAGCACTGGCCGCCCTGGTTATCGTCACACTCCCAGGCACCGTCGCGCAGCGAGGCGAACAGGTGAACTTCGTCGGCCATGCCGTCGCCGTTCCGGTCTGGCTCGGCAACCCAGATGTCGGAAGGTGAGTTGTCCTCGACAATCCACAGCCGGCCGTCCGGTCCTTGTGCCAGGTTGTCGGGGTCGTCGAACCCTGTTACAAACTGGTCGGTTGGCGGGTTATCGACCGGACCCACGGCGCTGAGATCCTGATCCGGCACATTGACGCCAGCCACAACAAACGGGGTGATGGTCTGCTGGTCGAGATTGATGGCCAGAACGCGGTCTGATGAGGTAGTCGAAACATACAGCGTGTTGCCGATGCGCTCGATATCCTCGGGGCGGCCGTACTCGGTGGCGTTGACGTCGTCAGCCGCAACCTTGGCGTCGATCCGTACCTGGGTAGGGTCCAGTGCTACCCACTCGAACATACCCGTTGCGCCTGAATCGCCGTTCCAGTTCTGCCCGGCATCGGGGATGCCACTAACCTTCAGCGCGTAAAGCTGGCCGGAAGAAAGGTCGCCGTGGGTGTCTGGAACGAATTTGAAGATGGAGCCGCCGTTCAGTTCGTCGATAACGTAGATTTCGCCCGCGCGGCCGATTTCAATGCCTTCGTGCCGAATGCGACCGACCGCGGGGCGGTCCTTCACGTCAGTTGCAACGCTGGGATCGTTCTTGTCCAGAACCAGCTCGTACAGGCGCCCCTGCGGGTCCTCCTCAGCAAACAGCACGGTACCCCAAGGGGTCCAGCGAATGCCGTCGAGATCTCCGCCACGGGTGAATTCAGGGAACTGAGGGCCGACTGCCGGAGAGGAGGTGGCACAGTCGCTGGCCTGTGCAATGACTTTGGATTCACCCGTTTTCAGGTCGTGGACCGAAACGGCGCCGCAGTTGTCCACTTCGTGAGTATGATACAGGAAGCGGCCAGCCTGCCTGCCGGTTTCGTTGACGGTGTTCATGTCGGGGAGATCAGAGTAGTCACGGCCTACGTCTGTGCCGCCGGGGTAGATTTCATAGATGTTGAGGTCCCGTTCGTCGGTAACCTTGTATTGGCGATAACCATCCGGGATGAGGAACGGGCTGTCACCCCAGTTGTCCGTCAGTTCATAGGCTGAACCGGGAATGGGGTTGAACGCCATCGGGCCATTAACAGTTTCGCCTGCCTGGGCCGAAACGCTGCCGATCGCCATGGCGATAGCAGTACCGAGAGTGCTTGGATTGCGCAACATTTTGAAACTCCATCTTCTGGGAATTGGGGAGGATCGCTTTCGTTTGAAAGCCCTTACATCTTCCCTCCGTAACATTACGTTACAGTGAAGCAATGATTGCCGCGAAGTATTATTTTTTTGACAGCTATGTCAGCCTAAAGATTGGCCTCGGCAAACTCCGCCAATACCGAACGGGGCACACCCTGCAGGTGAATGTGGGCGCCGTGGCGGAAGCGCTTGAATCTCTCGGTCATGTAGGTGAGGCCAGAGCTCAGGGCGCTCAGATAGGGCGTATCGATCTGCGCCAGGTTGCCCAGGCAGATCACCTTCGAGCCGTTACCGGCCCGGGTAATAATGGTCTTGATCTGATGTGGCGTCAGGTTCTGGGATTCATCAATGATGATCAGGCTGTGCTGGAAGCTGCGGCCCCGGATGTAATTCATGGATTTGAAGTGCAGGGGCACCTTGCTGAGGATGTAATCGACGCTGGCGGTCATGTTCTCGTCGTCTTCATGCAGTGCTTCGAGGTTGTCGACGATGGCGCCCAGCCAGGGCTCCATTTTCTCGGCTTCGGTGCCGGGCAGGAAGCCGATATCCTCATCCAGTCCCTGGATGGAGCGGGTGGCGATGATGCGCTTGTACAGTTTGCTGGCCACGGTCATTTCGATGCAGGCGGCCAGGGCCAGGATGGTCTTGCCCGAGCCGGCGGAGCCGGTGAGGTTGACCAGGTGGATGTCCGGGTCCAGCAGCAGGTTCAGGGCCATGGCCTGGTGGATGTCCCGGGGCACCAGGCCCCAGACTTCCTCGTTCATCAGTTCGTGCTGGTGCAGGTCCTTGATAATCACCTGGGTGTCGGTGATATCCACCACCTTGCCGACGAAGCCCATCTCGTCCACGACAAATTCGTTGATGTTCAGCTTGGCCAGGTCGCCTTCCCGCTTCAGGATGTGTTCGGTTGCCCCTTCCCGCTGAACGGTTTCCACCTTTTCGATGGTGTCCCAGAAGGAGTTCGGGAACTTCCGGTAGCCCTTGGGTAGAAGATCAATGTCGTCGAGCAGTTGGTCGTTGTGGTAATCCTGGGCCTCCACCCCGAAGCCACGCGCCTTCAGGCGCATGTTGATGTCTTTCGACACCAGGATGATATCCCGGGACTTATGGCGGTTCTGGAGTGCCGCCAGGGTATTGATGATCTTGTTGTCGTTCAGGTGCTCTGGCAGCGAATGGTTGCCGCTGGCACCGGTGCTCATCAGGATCGAAAGACTGCCCAGGGGCTCGGCCTTCTTGCCACGAACGATGGGGACGCCTTTCTCGATAACCTTCGGGCTGGCATTGCCCAATAATTTGTCGATGTTGCGAATGGCCTGACGGCAGTCGGCGGCCACGGCCTGCTTGCCGGATTTGAGGCTGTCGAGTTCTTCGAGGACCGTCATCGGGATGATGACATCGTGTTCTTCAAAGTTCAGGAGGGCGTTCGGGTCGTGGATCAGGACGTTGGTGTCGAGGACGTACATCTTCCGGCGAGCTTGCGGTGCTCTGGGCATAAGTGGCGCTACCTCTCTGGTGGCTTAGTCGTTATCGGCGCAGCGTTGTGTCAGTTGTTTATCCGATATCACTTTCAGCATATCGTAAGTCGTTATGATGCCAGTAATTTTTGAATTATTGGTGACAAAGATCCGGTGCAGGTGCTCGCGCATCATGATGTTGGCAATGTCGCGCACGGGGGTCCGTTCGTTAACCGATAAAACGATGGGGGTCATGATGTCGCGAACTTCCACCGGTACCTTGCCCATTTCTTCAAAGATCACCATCCGCAGGCGCCGGGCTTCCTCGCCTTCCTCCGGCGTCAGATGCCTTTCAGTATCCGAGCGTGTGGCGTTCCAGCGGAATTCAGTGATGTCCTTCAGAGTGGCAATGCCGACAATATCGCCGTTGTCATCGGTGACGGGGCTTCCGGTTATTTCGTTGTCGGTGAGAAAGCGGGCCAGCCGGTCCATGGTCCAGGACTGGGGGATGGCCTTGACGCTGGGAGTCATGATCTCGTAGGCGAGAACGGTCATTGAGCTGGGCTGCCTTTGAAGTCCTTTGCTAAAGCTTAGCGCGTGCGAGCCGGCACGTCATCCCCCAAGAAGACGAAAGCTCGGGGGTTCATCGCTCCGGTAGCGTGACGTTCAGCTCCAGTACTGAGCAGTCCTCGTTACGGTCCACCTCAACCTGAACCATGTCGTCACTGATCTGAACGTACTTGCGGATAACCTCAAGCAGTTCCTGTTGAAGCTGAGGCAGGTAATCCGGCTGTTCGCGCTGACCCCGCTCGTGAGCCACGATGATCTGCAGGCGTTCTTTGGCAACGCTGGCGGATTTGTTTTTTTTGCCCTTGAAATAATCGAGGAAACTCATCCTTTAGCCTCCTTTGAACATCCGTGAGAAGAAACCTTTCTTCTGGGAGGTCATGAAACGGTGTTCCCGTTCCTCTCCCAGCAGGCGCGCAACTGCGTCTTCATAGGCCTGGCCGGCATCGCTGTCCTCTTCGAGGATGACGGGCAAACCCTGGTTTGACGAATTCAGTACAATCTGGCTTTCGGGAATGACGCCCAGCAGCGGAATCGCGAGGATCTCTTCCACGTCAGCCACGGACAGCATCTCGCCTTTTTCCACCCGGTCGGGGTTGTAGCGAGTCACAAGCAGGTGTTCCTTGACCGGGTCCTGGCTCATTTCGGCGCGGCGGGACTTGCTCTGCAGAATGCCCAGAATGCGGTCGGAATCCCGCACTGAGGATACTTCGGGGTTGGTGACCACAATGGCCTCGTCGGCGTAATACAGCGCCATCAGGGCGCCATGCTCAATACCGGCGGGGGAATCGCAGACAATGTAATCGAAGGTCTCGGAAAGCTCGTTAATGATCTTCTCGACACCGTCTTTGGTTAACGCTTCTTTTTCCCGGGTCTGGGAGGCCGGAAGGATATAGAGGGTATCGACCCGTTTGTCGCGAATCAGGGCCTGGTTCAGGGATGCCTCGCCCTGGATCACGTTGACGAAGTCGTACACCACGCGACGCTCGCAGTTCATGATCAGGTCCAGATTGCGCAGGCCTACGTCAAAATCAATGACAACTGTCTTGTGGCCCCGCCTGGCAAGGCCGGTGCTGATCGAGGCGCTGGTGGTGGTTTTGCCAACGCCGCCCTTTCCTGAGGTAACGACAATGATTCTAGCCAAGGTTCTGTTCCTGTTTCTCGGTGGATTCGTTGTGCCTGCCGAATTATCCAGTCAAGTTATTTATTCAGCTTTAATATCAGGCCTTGTCCAGTGGCGTTACCACCAGCAGGTTGTCCCTGAGCTGGATTTGTACAGCGCTTTTCCAGCCATGGTCCTGAAGGTCTTCGGAGATTTTATAGTGTCCCGCGATGGACACAAGCTCCGCTTCCAGGGATTGGCAGAATATCCGCGCCGATTCCGTGCCATGGATGCCGGCCAGCGCCCGGCCTCGAAGGGGACCATAGACATGGATATTGCCTGCCGCAAGCACCTCGGCACCGGCCTGCACCGGTGCCAGAATAATCAGGTCGCCTTCCGGGGCGTGAACCTGTTGGCCGGAGCGCACCGGCTGGGAGATGATTTTAGCCGGAGACGGGTCACAGGCAGTGCTCGCGGGGGCAACAACAGCTGCGATTTTTGCCGCCTCCGCGACCGCCTGTTCGGCTTCATGGGCGCGATCCCGCTGGCCGTTGCCTGGCAGCAATGCCAGTGCGGCCCCACGAGCGAGGCGGCGCTGGTCCTCGGTGCCACCGCGCACGCCGATCACGTGGATATGGTTGCGCCGGCAGGTACCAATGATGTTGAAAAAATCCAGTTCACTGTCCAGGCCCTGGTATTTCTCCAGGCTGATGACCAGCGGAATATCCTTGAAGAACCCGGGAGCCTGGCTGATCTTGTCCCGCAGCATCTCTTCGAACTCGCTGTCGGCAAAGTAGTAGAGCTCCAGGGCTGTCATGGACACGCTGGCGCTTTTTAGCTCGAAACCCTGTTTTACCCCGGGGGTGGCGGTA